>CAUJFT010000127.1 GCA_963169475.1 Bacteroidota bacterium
AGGGGCAAATAAAGAGATTGATTATATATTTACCAAAGAAAACGAAGACTTATATTATTCTATCAAAGACCACCTTACCGGAAAATGGTCGGAAGCAGAAAAACTTTCGGACTCCATTAGTACGACAAAGTATAATGAGGGGTCGGCTTGTATTTCTCCGGACGGGCTTAAGTTATATTTTACACGCTGCTACGCCCCTGATGGTATGGGGGATTGTGATATATATACCGCCGAATGGAAGGGGGGAGGTTGGGTAAATATAAAACCTCTGGGCGGAAAAGTAAATTCTGCGGAATGGGATTCTCACCCAAACCTTTCTCCGGACGGGAAAATGCTATTTTTTTCTTCTGTGAGAAAAGGGGGCTTTGGTGGGACGGATATTTATTTTTGTCTTCGCGATGCCAATGGCGAATGGGCAACTGCCCAGAATATTGGACCTGTGATTAATACTCCTGAAAATGAGGTTACTCCTTATTATCATCAAACTACGAAAATGCTCTATTTTGGCTCTACAGGTCAGTTGCGTTCCTATGGAGGGTATGACATTTATAAATCAAATTGGACAGGGCTACAGTGGTTTGAACCCCAAAACCTGGGACCGCTTGTAAATACAAAGGGAAATGAATATTATTTTTCTATCAATGGAAAAGGAGAAACGATTTATTATTCCAAATCTAATGTAGAGGATAAAACGGAGGACGCTCAAGATTTTGACATCTTCTCATTTAGTATGCCTATGGAAGCGCGTCCCGATGCAAATACAAAAATTAGCGGATACTTGATTGATTCTGTTACGAGAAAGCCATTAGTAGGAAGAGTGGTTCTAGTAGATATGGATAACGGAATAGAAGTAGCTCCCAAAAAGATTAATGAAAATGGATATTTTGAATTTAATGTTAGGAATAACAATCGCTACCGGATATATGCAGTAGGGGATAATTATCTGACGATACGTAATGATGTATCATTGAAAAATAATGATACAATTTTTCAGGTTTTTACAGAAAGTTTCCAGCAAAATCGACCCTTAGTCTTTGAGTCTTTAGAGTTTTCAGAGAATAGTGCCGAGCTTGCTTTTACGGCTAAACCCAAGCTTGATTATTTGGGTAGGTTTCTTAGAAATTACGAAATGTTTAATATTTGTATCAAAGGACATACGGATTCTGACGGAGGCGAGGATTATAACCTTAAACTTTCGCAGCGAAGAGCCAATCAGATAAAAAAGTATCTTTCGGAGGTCAATCAAATAGACCCTATGCGGATTACTACAGAAGGATATGGCGAAAGTCGCCCGCTTGTTCCTAATGATAATCTTGATAATAAGAAAAAAAATAGAAGAGTTGAGTTTGAACTAAGAATCAATCCTGCTTATACAGGAGATAAAATTTTGCCTACCCTTGAGGAAACACGATTCGAGGAAGAAAACATGCTCGAAGAGTTGGAGTTTATCCAATCTGATGATTTTGAACCTGCAGATTTTCTCAAAGAGTTTAATTGGGAAGAGTGGGAAATCGGGGAGGACGACCCGGGAGAAGATGAAGAACTTGAAAAAATGTTAGATGACGAAATAGAGCAAAAAGACTACAACGAAAACCTCAATTAATTGTATAGAAATATTCACAATAAGAATGGTTTTTATCGGCAGATTATAAAGTATTTACCTTTATACACCTGCTTCGAAAGCGATCCAATTTTTGGCAGACTGCATAAGGGCAATTCCGGTTTGAGTATCTGGTTCATATTTGGCAAACTTCACATTATCTGCTACTTCCAGCATATTCCGGAGCTTTTCGATTTGCGAAGAAGTTGCCGGCTTATAAACTCTAAGGATATCCTCTGAAGTAAGGTCTGTGGCTTTTACGTTTGAGGTTAGCTCGATATAAGCCCGCAGAATGTCTGTAAGTCTTGAATAATAGGCTTTATATTCTCCTCTTTCTAATTTTCCGGAGGCTTCCAGTTCTTTTAGCCTAATAAAGGCTCTTTCGTGTACAGGTTTAGGAGGAATCGTTTGGGGTAAAATAGCATTTGCTTTTTTCTTTCTGTAAAAATAAAAGAGGATACTCAAAATCATAATTCCTAAAATTCCTATAATATACCATAACCAATATTCTTGCCACATGACTTCTGTCTCCAAAGGTTCTATAATGGGTTTAGGAGCTTGGGCAGTGTCTGTTTTTACATAACTTACGGAAAATGTAAGCGGGTGAGAAAAAAAAGTATCGCTAACCGGAGAGCCGGAAAGTGCACTTGTTACCGGAAATGAGGGAAGCTTGATAGTCCCTGTATCCCAAAATGTGATAGTATATTTACGAAATACATGGATTTCTTCGGGAGTCTCTTTCTCTATAAGGCTATCAGTTTGGATAACTTCCCATATTTTGTTATTTGATTGTATTTCAGGTAGAGCAATTCGGCTACCGACCGGAGCCGATGCGCTAAGCCTCAATTCTACGGGGCTGCCAACCCGAACCCGCAGACTATCAGCATCAATAATGACTTTTACCTCCTGAGCCGGAAGTAGGGAACAGAAAAAAGTAAGAAGAAATAATCCAACAATACGAACTTTTGAGAATCTGCTCATTCTTTTTAGTATAAACTGCCGCAAAGATAAATAAAACACTACAAAAAGTTTAGGTTTTGGATAGGACAGAGGAAAAATAATGGGTGCAGAGGGATTAGAGGTGTCGCTAA
>CAUJFT010000128.1 GCA_963169475.1 Bacteroidota bacterium
CGGTTACTCCTCCTCCGTTTACGTTTACCATTACGTCATACTCTCCGGCATTCATTCCGGCGGTAGCAAAGGGCGACATTGCTTTCTGACGTAATATTTCTGTTCCAAAGTAGTTTTGTAAATCTCTCTCGTTTACGGTAAACTTACCGGTGCCGGGGCGTACAAATACTCTTGCTACTGATGTTTTTCTTCTTCCTACGTTTACTGTTTGATTCATTGTTTTTGTCAATTAAACTTTGTGGTCGGTTAAAAATTCAGTACTTCTGGATTTTGTGCGGCATGAGGATGCTCCGTGCCGGCAAAAACTCTTACATTTGTCGCTAATCGTCTACCCAAACGGTTCTTAGGAAGCATTCCTTTTATCGCCTCTGTCAAGATGCGTTCAGGTGCTTTGGCCATCATCTCGCGGTAACCAACCGTTCTTTGTCCGCCCGGATACCCGGTATGTCGAACATAGGTTTTTTGGTCCGCTTTCCTTCCTGTAACGCGAACTTTGTCCGCATTAATTACAATTACATTGTCGCCACAGTCCACGTGAGGAGTATAATTGGGCTTATGTTTCCCACGTAGAATGAAAGCAATCCGGCTTGCAAGCCTTCCAAGAATTTGTCCTTCGGCATCCACGATAACCCACTTTTTCGTGACCGTATTCTTGTTTGCTGAAATAGTTCTAAAACTGTACATAATTTAAAAAAGCACTATTTTTGTTTTGAGGGTGCAAAATTCAGAATTTTTTTTGGGTTTTACAAATTTATAAGTTACTTTTTTTATTTTTTTATGTTTATGTCTCTGATTTTAGAGGATTAAGTCGTTTTTTCAAGACTTGTATGGGATACATTTGTATTTTATTTCGGCTTTGATAGCGTTATGTCTATGAATATGGCATTTTTTGTCAAAACTAATCGGGCATTTCGTTACCATAAAGTGGCTAAATTTTTATTTTTTTAAGCGGATTGAGACGTTTTTTTACTTTTTTTTCAAAAAAAAAATTATTTTTATTCCACATTCTGGAATCATTCTTAAATTTGCGACTTAAAGCCGCTTATTGTGCTTTAAAATCGTTTTTTCGTTCAAAAGATTATTTCACTCATAAAAAATTTTATATGAAGAAATGTAGTTTACTTTTTTCGTTCATTCTTATCCTCATGGCATTTACTAGTTGTAAAAAACCGCCATTCACTGACCCATACCCGTTTGACCCCAATCATTTTGGACAGACGAGCTATACTCCAGCTATTAATGCCGCTATTATTACAGAAATGACTGCTGGAAAAATACCCGGAGTAGCAGTGGGGGTAATCAAAAGAAATAAAATAGAATTTCTCAAAGGCTATGGGGTTCTCGCCGCAGGCGCACCTGACACCGACTCCGTAGGGAAGGCTACAAACTTCTACGCCGGAGACCTCGGAAATATGCTTGTGCTTACCGCTTTATACCAACTCCATGACCAAGGACTATTGGATATGGACGAAGACATAGACCAATATTTACCTTTTGCAATAGACAACCCCTCTTTCCCTACTGACCCTATTACCCCAAGAATGCTGATATCCGGCACCTCTTGTATCCTAGATAATCCCGCTCAGTTAACCGCCCTCTCCACCATCGGAGACTCTCCCATACAATTGAAAGACTTCCTTAAAGAGTATCTCACCCCTGCCGGAATCTATTTCCAAGCCGCTAATTTTTTTCCTGATAAACCGGGAAAACACATGGAAGCCTCCAAAGTCGCCGTCGCACTTTCTGCTTATCTGGTAGAGAGAATTACCGGAACGAACATTAATGAGTATGCTAAGGCACATATCAATACTGACATGGGATTTTTTGACTGCGGATTTTTCTTAAACGAACTCAATCCACAAGGGCTTGCCACCGGACACGATAACTCTGCCGGTCTTACTAGCGAAATCCAAGCCTACGGTTATCCTTACTATCCCGGCGGACAATACAGAAATAATGTAACAAACCTATCCAGACTTTTATTGGCTTATTCTGATAGTGGAAAGTACGCAACCAAGCAAATGTTTGAACTGACCTACGACCGGCTTGGCTCTGTTTCCTCTATGGATTTATTTGACCCCGCCTTCCCACTTACAGACCCCGACCAAGCTACCGGTTGGAGGTATGCTGTTACCCCCGGAGGCAGAAGCGTAATCGGTATAAGTACTTCAGGATTTGGCTTCTCTAACCGTATGTGGTGGGACCCCGCCAAAAAAATAGGAGTAGTGGTACTTTCCAACGCAGATAATTGCGATGTTCAGGTAAGTAATATCGCTGATATTTTGTTCGACAATGCAGATAACTAGTAGGTAATCTTTTCATTTTAATACCAAAAACACCGGTAACATGACCTTGTTACCGGTGTTTTTTTGTGGTAAGTGATAATAAAATTAGGTATCGGAGACTATGTAAATTCAGCATAAAGTCAATCCGTACCCATCATATCAAGTAAATTGAAGTGTCGCATATCTCCTGTTTTTTGGGGCGAAACCTGTCAATAAAAACAGAAAAAACGGTGTCGTTAGGCACACAATATGGCTAAAACAAATATCCCCAATATATGTCTTTAATTCATGACGAAATAAAGACATATATTTTATTTTAACGCGTTTACCCTAAAATTCTGCATTTAGCATTTTGTGAAGGCTCAATTTATTATTAGCTTTGCGCCTTTCAATCCTCAAAAGACATTATTAAATGGTGATACATGCTAAATACTTTTTTTGCGGGGCATTCATTTTTGCTTTATTCGCAATGTTTATGGGTACAAGTTGTAATAAGGCAAAAGAACAGGGAGCTACTGATGACGCTTTGTACAAAAAAATTCAGACACAACTGATTCAGGCTAAGCCTGGAGATATTATTGATATCCCGTCAGGGATTTTTCATTTTGATAAATCCCTAATGTTAGATAAAATTCCAAATATAACGATACGTGGTTCGGGGAAAGATAAAACAATCCTTTCTTTTAAGAATCAAATTTCCGGGGCAGAAGGCATACATGTAGTAGCAGATAACGTTACTATAGAAGACCTTACGATTCAGGATACCAAAGGAGATGGAATCAAATTGCAACATTGTGATAGAATTACGCTTAGAAATCTTAATGTAACATGGACCGGAGGAGCAGATGAGAAAAACGGAGGATATGGTTATTATCCGGTAGAAAGTAAGCATGTTTTAATTGAAAAATGTGAGGTTTCTTTTGCTTCCGATGCGGGGGTGTATGTAGGGCAATCTGAAAACGTGATTGTCAGAGAGTGTTTTGTACATGAAAATGTAGCCGGGATCGAGATTGAAAATTGTATTAATTCTGATGTTTATAAAAATAAGGCAATTGGAAATACAGGAGGGATTTTGATATTCGATATGCCTGATTTAAAGCTAAAAAATGGGCATACTTGTAGGGTATTTGATAATGAAATCCGCAATAATAATCATGCTAATTTTGCTCCCAAGGGTAATATCGTTGCCATTACGCCTCCCGGCACAGGGGTAATTTTATTGGCGGCTAAGAATACAGAGGTATTTAATAATAAAATAACAGGACACAAAACAATCGGTATTGCTATCGCAAGTTTTTTGCTTACCGGAAGAGAGATTAAAGACACTGCCTATAATCCTTATTGTAGTAAGCTATATGTTCACGATAATCAATTAGAAAGGAAAACGTCAATTCCGGATATGAGTACAGATTTTGGGAAAATGGTAAATTATGTATTCTCGGCAAGCCCCCAAGATATTTTGTTTGATGGTATCCTTAGGAAGCCCGAAGATAAAGTTTTGTGCCTAAAAAACAATACCGCAAAAGATGCCTTACGTTTTGCCAATGTAGATGCTGCAAATGATTTTAAAAGTGTAATCAAAGAGGTATCTGCTTATGAGTGTGAGGGAGAAGCACTCTCTCCCGTTTCATTTTAGGACGCCCAAATAGTCAGCCCTCGTATATGCTTCCTTACAAAATTTTCATTTTATCCGCTAATCCTCCACTCAAGTCGCCAATGATGAAATATAATCTCTATTTTCTTTTAGCTTTGATAATACTTACTGTCAGTGGGTGCGAGCAAGTAACGGAAACGCCTCCCGTCATGCCGGATTTTAGCCGACTTCCCTACGAAAAATTATCAGACTACCATTTTTTTACGGGTAAATTATCGGATTTTATCCCCAATAAACGGGTGATTCCTTATGACCTTAACAGTGCTTTATTTACTGACTATGCACATAAGACCCGTTTTGTATGGATGCCGGAGGGGGCTTATGCCGAGTATAAAGAAGTGGGAGCATTGGCGTTTCCTGATAAAACTATCCTTATCAAACAATTTTATTATCCTAAAGACTTTTCCAAACCCAAAGAAGCATTACAAATGATTGAGACCCGCTTATTGATAAAAAATGAAGGGCTATGGCAGGCATATACTTATATATGGAATGAGTCCGGAACGGAAGCGGTATTGGATATTGTAGGAGATACCCGAACCGTTAGCTGGAAAGATGAGCAAGGAAAAAGCCAAACAGCGCATTATCAGATACCCAATAAGAATCAATGTAAGAGTTGCCATAATTTTCAGGAAACCCTTCAGCCGGTAGGACCTAAGGCAAAAAACCTCAATAAGGACTTTCACTATTCAAAAGACGAAACAATCAATCAGTTGAAAAAGTGGGAAAATTTAGGAATTCTCAACGGATTAAGCCCACAAACCCCTTATATGCCGGTATGGAATCAGGAGAAAACGGGTACCCTCTCTCAACGCGCAATGGCATACTTGGACATCAACTGCGGACATTGTCATAATCCAGAGGGGCCTGGCGGCTCCTCTGGGCTTACGCTTACTTATGAGGAAACAAACCTACATAAAATCGGATTATGTAAATCTCCCGTTGCGAGTGGTAACGGTTCCGCAGGATTATTTTATGATATACACCCCGGACACCCCGATAGTTCTATTTTGGTAACCCGAATGCTTAGCAATAATCCCGGAGAGATGATGCCAGAAGTAGGGAGAACGATAGTACACACAGAAGGAGTCGCGCTCATACGTCAATGGATAGCGTCTATAGAGGGAAAATGTGAGGGTAAAAAATAGCCAATATGGCGAAAATAAGGAATATAAAAGACTATATTCTTACAGAATAGTAAGAATAAAACTACCTATAAGTATTGTATTTAAGTACGTTAATCAGAAATACCTATAAAATTTACAAATATCGTTTATTCTCTTTCCTCCTTAGTTCATTTTTTAAATTATTTACGGGCAAGAATTAGATATTGTCGTTAAAAACAAATAAATCAATCTGTTTTTTATAAAAACGCTATACAATTGCATGAATAATTGTATTTTTGTGCCTCGAACAAAAAGGAGGTTTAGAAAAACAGAATGTTTAGAATTGTAAAGTTTCTTACAGAGTATAGGAATGTGGTGTATTGGTTTATTCTTCAATTTCTTGCCATCATTATTATTGTAAATTATAATGATTATCAACGGCATGAGGTTGGAGATAATATACTTCAGCTATCCAAAGCCATGCAGGCGAGAAGGGCAAATGTTAAAAACTATTTTAATCTGGACAAAGAAAACCGAATTCTAACAGAAGAAAATCTTTCTCTTCATCGGAAAGTAGAGCATCTTAAAAGCAGACTGAATTACACGGAGGGTATTCTTCGCTTGGATTCTAATAGGATTACGGCGTTTGATACCAATAAAATCAAGAAGCAATATTACTCCTATATCCCCTGCCGTGTAATTAACAATACCACGGAGAGAAACTATAATTATATTACCTTAGACAAAGGGAGTGTTGATGGGGTAAAGCCCGGAATGGGGGTGATTTCTCCGCGCGGCATTGCGGGCAAGGTTATTCGCGTAACCAAGGATTATAGCCTTGCCTTGAGTATGCTTAATCTAAACTTTAAGCTAAGTGCAAAGGATTCTCGTACCGGAAACGTAGGAATGTATGAATGGGAGGGCGGTAACAGCCGCTTTGGATACATTAAATATATCCCGCAAGAGGTAGAGCTGCGGATAGGAGACACTATCGTTACCTCTGGATATAGTTCGGTATTTCCCGAAGGGATTATTATTGGGATACTTTCAGACAATAAAGTCATCAAGGCAGGATTTTATAAAGCAAAAATCGCGCTATCTACGCCTTTTGATGCAATTAATGATTTGTATATTGTAGAAGCTAAACAAAGAGAAGCAATTGATTCACTTACCATAAATTTACCGGAATGAACTTAACTATAAATAGATTAGCCTCGTTAGCGGCAGGAGGTGGGTTGTTGATGTTTTTTCAGCTATATCTAGTAAATTACCTAATCATTGGTAACACGGCAATCCCTTTTATATATTTTCTATTCTTATTCATGTTGCCGATTTCGGTTTCGCCGGCTATAGAGTTTACGGTTGGCTTTCTAATGGGGCTTATCATTGATATTTCAGGATTGACATTAGGCGTTCATGCTTCGGCGATTACTTGCGCACTTGGAGTTAAAAGATTAATTATCCCTATCACGATTTCCACAGGGGTAAGGGAAACGGGAGATATTTCGTTGAATAGTCAGAACTTTTTTTGGTATTCTACCTATTTATTAATATTAATTTTGACCTACAATACGGTTTATTTTTTGTTAGAGGCGTTTAGTTTTATTAATATCGGACAGACTATTCTGAAAATTTTATTTAGTACTATTTATAGTTTTTTTATTAACTATCTGATTTGTGTAACGTTCTATAAGAAGTAAAAAATGGATAATCTGAAAATAAGGGGAAATATTATAGCCTTCGTTATCGGAGGAGTATTTTTCATATATATCCTCCGGTTGTTCACCATTCAAGTGGTAAACAAAGAATATGAAGGGCAAGCAAATCGGAACGTTATCAAAAACAAAATCATCACTCCAAGTCGGGGTGCTATATATACACGCGATACTGCAATTTTTGTAACCAATAGTCCGGTGTTTGACTTGATGGTAACGCCCAATGAGTTGATAATCCCGGATACAGCCTTTCTCATGACAGAGCTAAATATGACAAAAGAAGAGCTTATTGCGGCTGTCAAAATCGCTAAAAGATATTCCCCCGTTAAAGAATCTATCATTTATAGAAATATTTCTCCTATCAAACGATATAAAATGGAGGAAGAAATGTGGAATTATTACGGACTATCATTCGGGGAATATAATACCCGAAACTACCGTTATCCGGTCGGGGCTAATTTCTTAGGCTATATCAGTGAAGTAGATTCACAAGGAATTAAGGCAAAGCCCGAAAACCGCTATCAAAACGGGGACTTAGTAGGAAAAGCCGGTATAGAAAAATATTATGAAACGGAGTTGTTAGGCAAAAAAGGGGTGAATGTAACCCTCAAAGATGTGCATAATCGTGAGGTAGGTATGTACATGGATGGAAAACTTAATGAGCAAGAAATTCCAGGGAAAGATGCCTTATTGGGGGTCGATAGGAAATTACAAGAGCTGGGGGAAGAATTAATGCAGAATAAAAGAGGAAGCATCGTAGCCATAGAGCCCTCTACTGGGGAGGTATTAGCATTTGTAAGCGCACCTACTTATGACCCTAGTTTATTATCTGGAAGCGAACTAAAGAAAAATTGGAAAACCCTTCAAAATGACCCTAATAAGCCACTTTATAATCGCCCATTGATGGCAACTTATCCACCGGGGTCTATCTTTAAATTGGCAATGGGATTAGCAGCTTTAAATGATGGTGTTATTACCGCCTCTTCGCATTATGGCTGCGGAGGCGGATTCTGGAGAAATCGCGGAAAACCACGCTGCCATGGACATGGTCCTACCGGTGGGCTTTCCGGTGCGATTCAATATTCTTGTAACTCTTATTTTGCCGCAGTTTATTATGATTTCCTGATGAACCACCCTAAATACCCTGATGATATATACGGTGCCTATCATTCTTGGTATAATTACATGATAAAGTTAGGAATGGGTAAAAAATTAAATATAGATTTGCCCTTTGAAAAATCGGGGCAGATTCCTTCCGCCGAGATGTATGACAATCCTAAACGCTGGTATGGAAAAAACCGTTGGCAAGCCAATACAATTATCAGTAATGCAATCGGTCAAGGGGAGGTCTTGATGACCCCGCTCCAGATGGCTAATTTAGTTGCAATCATCGCTAATCGTGGACATTATGTTGAGCCTCATATTGTGAAGTCTCTCAAAAGTACCGAACAAGGCTGGTTACCGCTCAAATTTAAAAGAGTAGAATCCGGAATCGCCCGGCAGCATTTTGAAGTAGTGGTAGAGGCAATGGAAGATGTGGTTGAAAGAGGGACAGCAAGAAGGGCTTTTAATCCAGATATTTCAATTTGTGGAAAAACAGGAACCGTTCAAAATCCACATGGAGGAGACCACTCTGTTTTTATTTGCTTTGCCCCGAAAGAAAATCCTAAAATTGCAATTGCTTGCATTATAGAGAATGCGGGTGCAAGCGGAGGCTCTTGGGCGGCCCCCTTATCCAGCGTAATGATTGAACAGTACCTCACAGATACGATTGTCAAGAAAAAAGTAGAATATCAAAGAATAAAAAGTGCAAACTTTATGCGTTAAGTATGCTTGCTTTCCCATGAAGTTTTCTTTATAAAAATGTGTAATCCATGAACCGAAAAACGTTTGATTTTGATTGGATATCCATTGTCCTCTATCTGCTCCTTGTTATTGGCGGCTGGATGGCAATTTATGCCGTTTCTTCCACCTCTTCCCTCCCGTTTATGCAAACGAATCATGGAAAACAATTGATGTGGATTGGGATTTCTCTTGTAGTTGGGGTAATCATTCTGTCTTTAGATAGCCGTTTTCTTGAGGCAATTAGCTACATTCTTTACGGAAGTAGCTTGCTTCTTTTGCTCTCCGTATTTGTCATCGGGAAAAAAGTATCGGGAGCCACTAGTTGGCTTGAGTTTGGAGGGGTCTCTCTTCAGCCCTCCGAATTTGCAAAAGTAGCCACAGGTATGGCACTCGCTAAGTATATGACCTCTCTCAATTTTTCTATAGAAAATCCCAAAAATTTACTCCTCTCTCTTTTGATTATAATAGCTCCCGCACTCATTACTCTACTTCAGAATGACACCGGCTCGGCTTTGGTATTTGGGAGTTTTGTTATTGTATTGTATAGAGAAGGGCTAAATCCGCTTGTGCCTCTTGTCGGGGTTCTCTTAGTCTTTGTTGCGGTTCTTACACTTGGTCTCAATAATCAACTTATTACAATTGCTATCCTAACAGGTATAACCTTAACTTCATTTTATTTTATTCACTCCAAAAAACATATTACACGCTGGATTGTGATTCATGGAATAGCCTTATCGCTTGCGATTGCCTTTTCGTTTAGTACTTCTTATATCGTATCCAAGCTCCAAAAGCACCAACAAAACCGAATTATGGTATTATTTAATCCCCAAATTGACCCCATGGATACAGGCTATAATGTCATTCAATCTAAAATCGCAATTGGCTCCGGAGGTTTGCTAGGTAAGGGATTCCTTCAAGGAAATTACACAAAGTATAAATTCGTCCCCAAACAAGTAACGGATTTTATCTTTTGTACAGTAGGAGAAGAAGGGGGCTGGGTCGGCTCTTCCGTAGTAGTCTTAATGTTTTTTATTCTTATCCTTAGAATCCGCAATCTTGCAGAATCCTCCAAAACCCGGTATTCTCGCATATACGGTTATAGTGTGGTAGCAGTCTTCTTTTTTCATACCTTAGTAAACATCGGAATGACCATTGGTTTCATTCCCGTTATTGGAATCCCGTTACCGTTTTATAGCTACGGAGGCTCCGCCATCTTAGCATTCTCGATTCTATTTTTTATTATGATAAATCATTACTCTTATAGAAGCACAGTATTGGGAACTAAACCCTAATCTTGGAGAGCAATGATTTCAATG
>CAUJFT010000129.1 GCA_963169475.1 Bacteroidota bacterium
GTAGTTGGCGGGTATGCTGCCTTTTTGTATCTCTACGCCTTTGAGCGCGTCTCCGTTAAAGACAGACATAAAGCTTGCCAAATGGGAGGGGTTGTAAACGATAGCATCATCTAATAAAATAAGGTTTTGGTCGGTTTCTCCTCCTCTTACGGAAAATCCTGTACTACCTTCCGTAGCCTGCTTTACCCCTGGCAACAAGCTCACCGTTTTCATTACATCTATCTCTCCTAATAATACGGGGAGCTTTTGAATCGTTTTTATATTCAAAGAAATTCTACCCATTTCGTTATTGACAACATTCCGGTTAGCCAACTCACTTCGGATAATTACTTCTTGGGTGGATAAGTCATCTGGTGTCATCAGAATCAACGTCTGCCCACTGGGCGAAACCGTGTGTTTACAATTAAGATAGCCATAATAGGTAACATTTAACGCTTGAATTGGATTTTCTCCTGTGAAGGAAAAGAAGCCGTATTCATTGGAATAAGTACCCTCGTGCGGATTATGTTGATTTTGAATAATAGCACCGGAGAGAACTTCGCCGGAAACAGAATCTTTGATAAATCCGCTAACAGTATATTTTTGAGAGAAAGCAGAGGTTGTCAGAAAATACAAAGTAAATAGAAATATTGCTCTCATTTGTGGTATTTTACCCACATAAACAAACACAATCGTTTTGGGTTTGGAGCTGCGAAAAAAAGTGCAGGCTTTATCTTAAAAGAAGCCTGCACTTTTGGGGTCAAAAAAAATAACGCTTAATTTGTTTCATCATATACTTGTACTCCTGGGTGCTTCGCTACGTCAAAACGAAACTCGCTATCAGGCAGCCCGTTATTAGCCTTGATATTAGAAAACTCATAAATGGTTTTCACTTGGCGGCGGTCGGTTAGTTCTGCTTTTTCAAGGTGATGAGAACTCTTGTTAATCCATAGGCGTACCTGATTATAATCGGACTTAGAAGAAGTGGTAGCAATATATATTTTATAGCAGGCTACGCTGTGGATGGTCTCATCTCCTTCATATTTGGCTTTGGAGGTTTGCTGGTAAGTTTTGAATATTTGTTCGATATCCAAACCGTCATTGGCATCATAAGGAGTAACATTTACTTCATTATCATTTTTGAGATATACCCAAAGTTTATTTTTATCACAATATAACTCTTGGTCTCCCATTTCTACTCTGAATTTACCTTTTTTGTATTTGATTTTTCCGGATTTGCTGGCTTTGGCACTCGGACCGGACAAGGTGTATTTAAAAGAGGCGGTGAAATCGTTCATTCCTTCCAATTTTGCTTTGGCAGTTTTTAATACGGTATTTGCTTTTTCGTCCTGAGCCGAAGCCGTATTAGAAGCCAAAATCATTAGGGAGAAAATAGTAAGAATAAATGCAATTTTTTTCATATTAAATCTATTATATAAAACCTTTAAATTGAATGTACCACTCTAATCAAGATAGATAAAACTTATAGTATTGTTCGTAAATTAACTATATTAGTTCCGAGATTGTTGCTTTATCGCTTTGCTTTTGATGTTTGGAAGAAGGGAAAGCGTGCAGGTTATTTTATTTTTTCGATATTTGCTTACCGAAACAAAGTTTACCCAATTTTGTTTGGTCTTACCAGATATAATCTGCATTATAGGTGAATCTAATAATGTATAGTGTGTCTTTGGTCGCTATCAAGGCGGATATTTTTCAAAATCGGTCATTCTGAACCCAATTCCAAGTATTTTTAAATTTTCTAACTGCCCAATGATAAGAATTGGGGAAAGAAGCGAACCAAGAATTTTTGAGTTGGTACCTTGACATAAAGATTGCCATAAGAGGAAACACAATAATTGTAAACGGTAATGTAACGCATATAAAGAATAAACATGCTACTCCAATCACTACGATAGAAGCGAGTAATCCGAATGGAAACCTTATGATAGAGATTAAGTCGCCCTAAAAGGTAATGGTCATTAGTTTGTAGTTGTTTTGAGAGGGGTTTCCTACTCCAACAAGAATCATTTGGTTTGCACTTACCATTTTGGAGCGTGCAGGGAAGAAATAATTCATAGATTGGTCATTATTTGCAAGGAACTTTTCTGACTTTATTCCGGTCTTAAGGTCAATACTTTGACAAACCAATTTCCCTGCGGCACCGGCTTCGGTCAGGTATACAAAATGAATTTTACCCTTAGTTTTTCCCAAAGAATAGGAAAGATATTCTACATAATTTCCTCTAATGTTGTCCCTTTGTTTTTTGGGAATGAATCCGCCAAAATTAAGACCTGTATGATTGAGTTTAAAGCTAAAATAACCCACATCTCCGTAAAAAATCTTATCATTATCAGTATAGACCTCTTCAAAAACAAGGGTAGCGGAAGGTTCTATTCCCTTTGTAACCACTCCGGGGTCATAGACAAGACTAAAATCAGAAAAGCTACAACCGTCCTTGTATTTTGTAACCCAGCTTTCGGGTAATACAGAAATCGAGTCTTTTACGAGACCGATAGAGTCTCCGGTTATTTTAAATTTTCCACAATACAAATGAGACCAATATTCATTGGTATTGCCTTGGCGTATCCCGTTCTTAATGGCATTCGTAGGTTTTGGGTTTCCTTTTGGGTCAAAGTGAGAGGCAATTCCTGCTACTACAATCTCGTCGGGAGAAATCAGCTTTAATAGTCCATTGACAAAATACTGCGCACTATCCAATTTTATTTTTTCATAAGTAGCTTTACCCGTTTTGGTATTAAAGTACATAAGCATCATGGGTTGAGCAGTATCCTTCACGGTATAGGATAGCTTAGAAGAGGTAAGTAGAAATGTGGGATTCCCTTTATCGTCAATTGCTACATCTTTAATCTTGTATTTATCATTCATTGGGAAGGAAATTTCCTGCGCCCAGAGGTTTTCGCCGGTATTAGACCAAGCCGAGGCATAATTTTTCTCCCCATTTGAAGCAAACCACATCATACATTTTTCAGTAGGAGAAATATAAATATCCTCTTTTAGGTCTTTTTTAGGAGCATTTTTCCCAAACTTTGAAAGAATAGTTATATCTAAATCCGGAGACTTTCCGTCCATTTCCCAGAAACGCGCTACCATAATTGTTCTTTTCTCCTTCGCACTATATTGGTGTCCTACGACAACATATCGCTTATCCAATTTGAACAAATGAGTTACTTTTGGAATTTGGTCATAGCCAATATAAGTGAGAGGTTTAAACCAAATCTCTGAATAGTCAGTAATTCTGTATTTTTGAAGATAATAATTTTGTTCTTGTCGTCCGGCGATATTTTCTGGCCAGTATTCAATATAGATAAATTCATCTCCGCCTCCGGGTGCTACCATGAGCGGGTATCCGTATTCAAACACACTATAATCTTTGATAAGAAAAACATCTTCCCCTGTGATTTGCTGGGAGTAAGCCCGAGTACAAGCAGCTAAGAGTAGGAGTAATGCAATTAAATGGTGCTTCATGGTTTGATGATGATTGAAAATAAATATTTTTATAGAATATAATAACGAAAAAATATCAGAGATGTTATTCACGCGGGAAAACTTGGGGTACACGCTTTGGGGACTTCTAATACCGGAATCTTCTTGGCGCGAGATTCATTCGGAGACCACCCCATACGCCGGCTGATTTAAAGGTGTTTTCCTGGCGGTATCTACCCTCTACTTCCACATACATATCCGTATCCATAATTTGCCAAGTGGCTCTTCCGTATGCCTGAAGGATATTGATTTTGTTTCCAATCCCCACATAATAATGCCAATTTCCAGCACCCATAGAAGGAAGCAATTCGCTATATACAAGATTAACATCTCCCCCGTAGTTTTGTTGGTTTATATCCAGCCCTTTGACGGCATACATGCCCCCAGCCTCAAAGTTCCATGCAGGAAAAGGGTGGTATCTAAGCGTAAAATTCAGGTCGCGGGCATTTCCATTCAAGGCGTACCCTAATGACTGCCCGTAATGTGTGAAATTAGAAGAAGCATTAGCGTGCTGATAAAGATAGGGACGTGCATTATTAAATTCGACCTGCATATCTAAAGTAGGAATATTAAATACGTCAATATACTTTGCACCGATTTGATACGCCGTTTTAGCGTATCGAGAACCCGGAAGCCCTTTTTCTTCTAATAGCCCGGCTTTGAAGTCCGAAAACTTAAAATCATCAATAAGAAATTGTCCGTAAACCTGAAAATGATTAAGAAAATTGTATTTTGCATTAAAACCAATAAATCCATTATCCGGGCTTCCAATTGCTTGTTCGGCAGAGCGGTAAAAGATAATAGGGTTCAAGTACTGAAGCTCAAATCCCCGTCTTCCGTTTGGTAAAACGGGATTATAAACAATAGACTCAAATACGCCTACGGAGAGGTTTCGTACCGGTTTGAAAGAGAGTTGATGAAAAACGGCATATTTGCGCGGAAAAGTTCCCTCGGCATCGTTTTTTCCTTTGAAGAAATCTATCATTTGCGCAAAGCGATTGGTATATTCTAATTTCCAAACGCGGGTATTTATATCAAGAGCAAGGCAGTTTGCCGCATTATCCGAAAGAAACATACTCTGATTCCCATTGCCCCAAAATGCCCTA
>CAUJFT010000130.1 GCA_963169475.1 Bacteroidota bacterium
GTACTGGTTTGAAGTTAGTTTATGATATTGTTTTTAGGTAAAAGACTGATAAATAATTATTTGTGAAGACTAAGGGCTTGTCATTAGAAACTAAAAACTACTTATCTGCTTTTTTATATGCCCAAGCCCAAGCCTCTCCAATTTCTTCGTCTTGTACTATTTCAGTAAACACAAAGCCATTGGTTTCTAAAATTTTTGTAGAGGCATTGTGTTCGGGGGCGGTCTTTGCGGTGATTATCAAATTTGGGTCTGTTTGGGCTGCTATGGATATAAGTGCTTTACAAGCAAATGAAGCAATCCCTTGCCCTTCAAACTCCTTAAATGTCCAATAAGCGATTTCGACTTTTCCGGCTTTTGGTTGCCCTATGAAACCGCAAGAACCGATAATTTCGTCTTGCCTAATCACAAAATAACCTACCCAAGGGAGAGCAAAACCAATTTTTGGGTAAAAATCATCGTACATACTTAGTAGTAGCTGGCAATTAGCAGAAGCATAAACTTCATTTGCCTTGTCTTCATTGGGTAGTATGGGTCTTAGTATCATTCTATATAACTTTTACTATTTTTGACAATACGAAACTATATTTTCCAAAAAATAGTCTTACTATCATTCTATCATAACTTTTTTCCAAAGTTATCGGGACTACTGCCGCATCAAGATATAAGCACTTCATCATTCTTTGAAGTGTGGGAAATACAGAATTTTTATCTCTTGATGAGGTTTGCAACGGCTTAAACCTATATTTGGGCTATGGGGCAATAGTCTAAATGAACTATCTTAGGGCTTGGGTTTGTCAATATCAATACCCGCCTCTTTCAGCTTTCTTTTCTCTTCTTCTTCCCGTTTACGGATTTCTTTCGCGGTCATTTTTCTATCAAGGTCTTCATTTCCTTTCAAAAAGTCCTTATATTTATCTCCGTACAAATCCTTAGCGGCTTGTACCCTTGCTTGCTCTATTTTTTTCTTTTGGGCTGGACTCATTTTGGTGGAAGACCCGTCTGCAAGGGTAATATTTTTATACCATTCAAAAATTCCCCTATTGCCCAGCCGATTATAGAAGCCCAAGGCATCGTAAGAGCCATCTGGTCCCAAATCCCATACTTGCTTCATTTCTTTTGATTTAAGGGGAACGGCGAGGTGGTCATAGACAATCATCTCTTTGTCAAAGGTACTAAAAGGACCTCTTTTCACCTTACCCATGTTAAGGGAAAAGGGGGCATATTCAGAATATTTAAAAACCGCCCTGAACTTTGGGATATAATCAAAATAGAAAACATCTGCGCCAAATTTGGCAATAGTGGGGTCTTTATCATCGAAATAGAGTAGGTCCACCATTTTGTAGTTACAAGTATTATCCGCTCCGTTCCACCCAAGCAGGAGGTAAAAGTTCTTTTTTATAGACTTAGCCTTTTGGGGTTTAAACTTTTGAGGCTTCCCCGTTTTTTTACCTTTGTTATAGTTTTCTATAATTTTATCCGCATAAAACTGTTTGGGTTTTTCATAGTGTTTGATTTTATAGACGGGAATCCCTTCGCTGCCTTTTACCTGATAGTATAAAGCCCCAATCCATTGAGTATTATCTAACATTTCATTTTCTACTGAAGCCTGAATCCTACCTTCTTGTTGAATCAAGGGGATTACTATCAATTCGCCCGGCTTTTTGGGATTAGGCACATTTCGCTGAACAAGCCCAAAGTAATAATGATATTGTTCCCCATACATTTCTCTATAGTTTTTGTCCACCATATACCAAGTAAAAATCCGAAAACTTTTGTCAGCAGCGGTCAGGATAGAGATAGTTTTGAGAGAATCAAAAGCATAATTAAAGCTCTCTGGCTTACGGAGTATCTCTATTAACTTTCCCGTAAATTGTTTATTTACTGCGATTTTATATTGGAGAGAGTCATGGTTCAAAATCTCGTATCCCATTTTTTTCATCTCCTGCTCCGCCTTTGAAAACGCAGACTGCGCATAGGCATAAAACCCACAACCCCAACATACTAAAAGCCAAAACCATTTATTTTTCATATACAATCAGGAATACTATAATCACTATCTTGTACCTATACAGAACAAGAGCCTACCGGTTTTTTACGATAATTTGAAGAAGAGGTTATAATTATTTCGCTTTTGACCATCTGCCTATAAAGCCAAATATTTTTTCTCTTAACACTCATTTTCTTCCTTGATACTCGCTTGATTTTGGAGGTTTCGCGCTAATAACACGAACTCTTCAAGGCTTAGTGCCTCTGCCCGGAGGGTATAAATACGCTCCTCCCCCTCAAAAGAAGCAAAGGACAAAGATTTTAGCGAGTTTCGGAGGGTTTTTCGCCTTTGATTAAAGGCCGTCTTCACTACTGTTTTTAATGCCTGAAAGGTTATCGTCTCTTCGTCCGTATCTTTGCGCACCATGCGAATCACTGCACTCATCACTTTGGGTGGGGGGGAAAATACAGAGGGAGGCACAGAGAACTCATATTTTACATGATAATAATGCTGGAGTAATACGCTAAGGATACCGTAGGTTTTACCACCTTTGGACGCACAGATTCTTTCTGCAACTTCTTTTTGAATCATAAATACTCCTTCTTTCACATACTGCCGATTCTCTATCAAATGAAAAAATATAGGAGAACTGATATTATAAGGAAGATTCCCAATCAGATAGCTATCCGGCACGAGGCTTCTGGCGGGCTCCCATTTTAGTACATCTTGAAAAATAATGCGCGTACCCAAAGCAGGAAAAGCTTGTTGGAGGTATGCTACCGCGCTGGAATCTACCTCTATTACTTGAAGGTCGGGATAAATTGGTAAAAGATATTGTGTAAGAATACCCATTCCAGGACCAATTTCGGCAACTTTTGCAGCGGGAGGAGCTTGTAGCATTCGTACTATTTTCTGGGCAAGTTGTTTATCAGTAAGAAAATGCTGACCCAGATGTTTTTTGGGAGAAATTTTCTCCATATATTTTTATACTAAGTGTAAGATAATTTTTCAGGTACGAGGAGTATATTTATCTCTTGATATACTAAGTCATCAATGACGGGCAAAATCCTTCCTCATTAATCTTGATATGAAGTTTGAAAAGGATTAACCTTTATTTCCTTGTAAATATTTGAGATTGTTAATCCGTCAAGGTTAAGGATTCTCCGATAGCAAGCAAATGAAGATTTTTCCCTTTTTCATGGAAAGTTTGTATCGCTTGAGCGTGGTCAATCACGATATAGCCAAAGGTATCATAGTGCATTCCGATTATCGTATCGCACTGAATAAACTCGGCTGCAATAGCTGCTTCTTGAACGTCCATCGTAAAATTATCCCCAATACAAAGCATCGCAAAGCGAAGGTTATGCTGTAA
>CAUJFT010000131.1 GCA_963169475.1 Bacteroidota bacterium
GTCTTTATGATAAAGAAACCGGCTTTTTCCGTCCGCGAAAAAATGGAGGTTGGTATTCGCCTTTTCGCCCTTCCGAAATCAATAATCATTAGACCGAAGGGAATGCATATCATTATTCATTTGGAAATCAGCATAATAGATATGAGTTTCAAGCAATTTTAGCGGATAATGACAGCCTCTTAGCAGTCAGATTACGCCAAAAATTAGATTCCTTATTTTATACAAAACAAAAAATGACTGGGCGGGAGCAGGTGGACGTTACGGGCTTAATCGGGCAGTATGCGCATGGAAACGAACCAAGCCACCATATCCCCTACATTTACATGATGGGTAAAAAAGAAATGCCCTATATTACCCAAAAACTTGTGCATCAGATTAAGGAAGTATTTTATACCGAAAATCCAGACGGGTTATGCGGCAATGAAGATTGTGGGCAGATGTCAGCGTGGTATATTTGGTCAGCATTAGGATTATATCCTGTAGCACCTGCCGACAATCGTCTTTATTTTGGTACGCCCTCTTTCCCTAAAGCAACGATTCTTCGCCAAAATGGACAAACGATTCTTATCAAGGCAGAAAATCTTAGCCCAGAAAATTATTACGTAAAACAAATAGAAGTGAATGGAAATTTGCAATCCAATAGCCTGATATACATTGCTCCTCCTCAAAAAAGAGAAAGCGTAATCGCTAAATATCCTTATTTATTAGGTACAAAAAATACAAGTATTACTTTTCAAATGATGAAAGAGCCGCTCAATCCCTCCAATATAGCTTTGAAAAGTAGCCCCGATTTGAAGAAAACAAAAGATATTGACCACTTGCGTAGCCCAATTATTATAGCAAATAAGAAAACATTTAAGGATTCTTTGTTAATTGAGATAAACGGGGACGGGGTTGTTTATACTACTGACGGGATAGAACCCAATTTTTATTCCAGACCCTATCTCGGACCTTTTTATATCCATGAAACCACTACCATAAAAGCGAAATGGATGCCTTATCCAGGGCAGGAAGAATACCCTCCTACGGAAGCGCATTTCTACAAAGTCCATGCCGAATATAGGGCTTCCTTGATGAACTGCAAACCCAATAGCCAATATTATGCAGACGGTGAGCAGTCGCTTATAGACGGAGTTCGTGGCGACAGAAATTGGAGGTTAGGGGATTGGATGGGTTTTCAGGGGCAAGAGGTAGAGGTTGTCGTAGATTTGGGGAAATTACGAAAAATCAATAAAATTAGCGTAGGATGTCTGCAAGACTTCGGGTCATGGATTGCCATGCCTACAGAGGTTATATTTGAAATTGCCAAAGACGGAGGAGACTTTGAAGTAATTGGAACGGTGAAAAATGATATTTCCGACAGAGAATCTGAAAATATCATCAAGGATTTTACCTTTAAAACCGATAGATATGCCCGTAGAATCCGAGTCAAAGCGAAGAACTATGGACCTCTTCCGGAATGGCACCCTGGTGCCGGAGGCGAAACATTTATTTTTATGGACGAGATTAGTATAGAGTAGGGGAGGAGTATTATCCATATAAACAATACACTCCCTTCGAGCGTATCGAGGGGAGTGATTACGAAGGTGCAGCAAACATTTTATCTAAGTACAAGCGTAGTAGTAAAGGCTCCCATTGTTAGATTTGCCTTATCATCACAAACACCGTTTCCATAATCTATTACCCTTTTGAGGGAAGAACCGGAAGGCAAGAGTTCCAATACTCCAGAAACAATCCGGTAATCACAAGAATGGCGGATTTCAAGAGGGGCTGTAATCGTTGCAGTAAAAGATACTCCATTAGAAGCCATTCCAGAGGCAGAACCGGTAATAAGATAGCGATAAGTTGTAGGGTCGGGATTTCCATAACCCGCTACCCACTCTATGCTACGGTCACAAGACCACTGAATGCTTTCATTGTCTGGATTTGTCAGGATTGCATTTTCAACCACAGAATGATACACCCTATTTCCAGCAGTATTCAGTCCTTCGTAAGTAAGCGTTTGGGTAAAACCAAACGTATATCGCCTTCCACTAACGGCAGTTACGGCATAATTTTGAGGGGTAATGACTACGCTCGTTCCTTCAATATTCCATTTTCCTGAAAATAAACCAATTAGTTTCCCCTCTCTTTTTCTCCCATCTCCACAAAAGCAACCTGCCCCAAAGTCTAATACTACGGTATAGGTTCCGTCAAGATTATCGGTAATATCTGTCGAGGCACAATCACAGAAATAGGAAGCAGTTCCTTCCGTTTTATTCAACACCCCACTATTACTAGCCTCCGCATCGAACGCCTGAATTACAGCATCAAATTCATTTTGGGAAAAAGAATGATCTTTGGAGGAATCGGTTTCCTTGTCATCGGGTTCTGTAGTTATAGGACCGCAGGCGGTGGTAAGAAAAACCAAACATAAAGAGAAGAGGAACGCGGAGAAACTAAATCTTTTCATGGTATTTTTATTGTCTTACTAACACAAATAATCTATTTATAATAGAAAACGGTTTTCTCTGTAATTCTGTTGCATTACTGTGTCAAGTATTTGAATAAATGTGGCAGAAGAGCAAAAGCCGCAGAAGTTTTTACGAAAAAGATACAATGATAGCCTTTCTGTGGAATAGTAACAGCAAGAGAAACTTCTCACCAATGAAAAAATAGACGTTACAGTAAACAAAATAAGCGAAGGTAAAAGATATAAAACATTGATAATTATTTACTTAAAATAAATTGTCTTTTTACTTATAAATATTTTTCAAATTTATATTCAATAACCTAATTATATTTTTTTAACTTCGCACCAGATTTTTTAATTCCTTTAAGAATTAAAAATGGGCTTAATTTTTTGTTTTATTTTTAAGATTAAAGTTTTATGTACAATACTGAAGATTTATTATACACGAGCGACCATGAGTGGGTAAGAATTGAAGGAGATATTGCAATAGTAGGCATTACCGACTACGCACAAACCGAGTTGGGAGATATTGTTTATGTTGATATAAACTCATTAGGGGAAACACTTGAGCAGCATGAGATATTTGGAACAATAGAAGCCGTAAAAGCCGTATCGGATTTATTTATGCCAATTTCTGGTACGATTGTAGAAGTAAACTCGGCATTAGAGGGAAGTGAGGATTCTTCTAATCATGTAGTAAATAAAGACCCTTATGGAAAAGGTTGGATGATTAAGATTAAAATTGGGGGGACTATTCCTGACAATCTTATGAATGCAGCAGACTATCGTAAGATGATAAGCTAATACCGAGGAGAAAGTGTACGAATAAAAATTTGTATTTCTTTTCTATACCTTATATTCTATAAACCAAAGCCCGATTATCAGTATAGTTCAATTGCTGATGGTTGGGCTTTATCCGTGTTTTTATTGGGTAAAATATATTGAGAACAAAAAAAGTCTTATCTATGAGGATAAGACTTTTTTTACGAATATATTTGACTAAGGATAGGCAGAAACCCTATAAAGAAATTATTTTGCTTTTAGCTGACTTCTTAGGCTTCTTGGGATTTCCACACTTGCAATTGCAGAAGTAGCAGGAGAAGTTACCTCAATATCCTCAAATGTTACATCTTTAATTTGAATATTGCCTCCGAGGTCTAGGGCAGAGATATTGATAGCTACTTCGGAAGGTAATTTCGAGATAAATCCTTTTACCTTAATTTTTCTTAATTTTTGCATAAGTTTTCCCCCTTTAGTAACTCCAACGGCACTACC
>CAUJFT010000132.1 GCA_963169475.1 Bacteroidota bacterium
TGGTGGGGGTCTAGACATCAGATGTTAATAACCGCAGCAGACCTTACGAGTGCAGGTTTTTATGCTGGTAGTAGCTTATCTGGAATGGCATTCTTTGTTTCAGCCCTAAATGGTACTGCCCCCTTGGTAAACTACGAGATAAAGTTAGGAACCACTTCTGTTAGTTCATTAACAAGTACTTTCCTTACAAGCTCGCTTACGTCTGTCTTCTTTTCTACTTCCTATGTCCCTGTGCTTGGAACAAATGTACACACTTTCTCTACTCCATTTGTATGGGATGGGGTTTCTAACATAGTTGTAGAGACTTGCCATAATAACTCTAGTTATACCTCTAATTGTACGATGACGCAGACAGCTACTTCTTACGCCTCTACTGTTTGGTATAATGCCGACATCGCGGGTGTGTGTACAACACCAACGGGTAGCACCATCAATCAACGTCCAAACATGCGCTTCTACAGTAGCTTCAACCCATTAGATTATTCCTATATGTGGAGTCCGAATACAGTAAGCTCTACTACCATCAAAAACCCAACGGCTACTCCTGCTGCCAGCGGGCAATATACTGTAGAAATTGCGTATATCTCTACGGGTTGTGAAATAAATGACACATTAGACATCGTTGTAAATCCCGTCCCTCCTTTGAATCTTGGTCCTGATGCTACTTTCTGTACTGCAACCGGAACCACGCTATCTGCTCCTTCAGGTGCGTATAGCTATCTTTGGAACGACAACTCTACCAATCAAACGCTTGCGGTAAGTGCAACAGGTACTTATGATGTACTCGTAACAGATGATGCAACGGCTTGTATCAAACGTGATACTATTACCCTAACACAAGTGGATATGAGCACTACTGCTTCTGCAAACACTCCTCTGTGTACGGGATATACCCTGAATCTAACAGCGACTAACGCAAGTTCTGCTACCTATGCGTGGACAGGCCCCGGCGGATATAATGCTGCGGGTGCGACCCCGTCTATTACAAATGCACAGCCTACACATAATGGCACTTACAATGTGATTGCTACTTCAACGGTAAACATGGCTTGTACAGATACCGCTTCTGTAAATGTTTTGGTACAGCCGTTTACATTGACAGTAAATCCTGACCTTGTTGACAGTACGGTTGCTCATACTATTTTGACAAATTGCCAACCTAATTATACCCTATATTGGAGAAGAATTGTCATTGGCTCTACATGGTCAAACCTTACTTCCGCAGGAAATACCCCCGACATTACTGGACTTATGCCTGCTACTGCCTATGTAGCTTACGCGGTAGATGCAAATGGTGCCACTACTGACCTCGTTTATTTCACAACAGGAGGTATTCCTTTCTGTGGTCCAGCCCCTACTCCAATCACGGCAACCGTAAACTGTGATAAAATCTTCGTAAACTGGGCTTCGGGGTATTCGCAATATGCTACTTACTTCCGTAAAATAACCCCCACGCTAAGTGCTACGGGTACTTTTTACACTGCGGGTACTAGCACAGTTTATACCATCACTCCTACTAACTTCGGTTCTACTTATGAGGTTTCTGTTTTTGGTATGTGCGATGCCCAATATTCTGTAGCAGCACCTCCGGTATATGTAACGATACCTGACCCGCGTCCAGGACAAGTTATAGGATTGACTTTCTCTGCTACTTGTTCTAGCATTACTGCAAATTGGACGGCCGTACCTGGTGCAGTAGGGTATTTTGTGAAAATCAAGAACCCTATTTCCGGTACAATCACTGCAAATATCTACACAACGAATCTCACTTTAACCAAAACTGGCTTGAATAGCGGAGCAGGAGTAGGTTATACTTATGAGGTGTGGGTAACTCCCGTGGGTTGTAGTAACTTGCTTGGTACAGCTTCTCAACATTACTTAGTTCAGACTTGTACAGGTACTTCTACTCCGGCACCTCCTCGTTTACAAACTCCAGACCTTGACGATTTGTATGGCAATCCTGATGAACAGTTTGACATTGATGATTTAAGCAATGTAGATATTTCTGTTTATCCGAATCCAAACAATGGTTCTTTCAATGTTTCTATGACAGACGTTATCGGCGAGTCCGTTACCATTGAAGTAGTAAACATAATGGGTCAGATTGTTTATACCGAAGTGGTAAATGCTATAAATGGAGGAATTAATCACGAAGTCAATCTAGATAAAGACATAGCCGTAGGTACTTATATCGTAAAAGTAAGTACTGCCACCGGCAATAGCCTTACCAAGATTGTAAAACAATAATTCTTTTCGTTTTAAAATTAAAAAAGCTGCTCCGAAAGGGGCAGTTTTTTTATGTAGAAAAGACTTAATCTTTTAAGATGAGCCTTTTGTAAAAATATCAAGAGGGCAATAATCTAAAACCGCCACTTAGTCATTAAATATTACTTCATGAGAGAATGGCGTTTTTTGTAAAGGATAAATGCTTAAAGTCCTGCAAGGAGATTTGTTATTTCTCCTTCAAGGGCTTTACTTTTGTTAAATCCATACCATTTATGTAATTCATTTGCATAAATATCCCTAGTTTCCGGATTAGCACGTAGGGTTAGGACTAATTCCTGCGCTACTCTGGGTCTGGGTCCCCATTCTGAAATGTAATGATAGTCCTTATCTAATTGTATTAATTTAGGAATTGAGCGACTTGCTCCGGTAAGATGGGCATCTATCAAGTCAAGATTTTTGTCTCTATAAACAATTCTCATCTTGATTTTTCCTTCTGATGCTGCCGCAATTGCATAAAGAGCCGGCACATTCTGCGCAGCATCTCCACACCAATGCTCCGAGATGACTAACCAATTAAGGGTTTGGGATAAGTTCTTTAAAACATTCAGAATCTCAATACTAGGACTATAATGTTTATCCAATCGGTTCATTCTATGTTCATTCATAGCAATGTATTCCTTCATTTTTGGGTCGTCGGCATACGCTTCCAAGGTTTGAGAAGACTCTGAACGGTACTCCTCATAAGTGATTCCTGTTTCAAAATACTGCCGGTATTCGGCTGCGGTTAAGATAGATTCTTTTACTTCCATGTTAAAATCCTTTATTAAAATATATTAATTGTAACTCCGCTAAAAAATGATTCACAAAGCCCCCTTCACTTCCGATAATTAATTTTAAAAATTGAATTCATCTTGGTGCAGTTCCGTGGTAATCTGTCCAATCATGTTCTCCTTGATACAATTCTGATTATTGTTGGTTTTTATTAAAATCATGTTCATATAACCTCATAACCGATATATTTCGGATAAAGTTTTCCGCGTACCTCAACATTTTTAAAATAAGGAAATTCGCAACTATTTATTGTAATTCCAGGGCTAAGCAGCCCCCAACTACATTTATTCTCCTATCTGAATCAGGTTTAAATCTGTGGTGTGTTTATCGGAATTTACTAGTAAGCCCTGCGAGCTATTGTTTTGGGCAGCAAATGTATAGATTGCCCACGGGACTACGATATCGGCATTAATATCTGTAATAGTTTCTTTATCAAGAAAAACTCTTAAACTTGTGATTAATCCGCGTTCTGCCTCTCCGATTCTGAACTTTAAAGATAGCCCCTTATTCTCATACCCTATTTTTTGGGAGTAAAACGTTATAAATGAACCAGATATTAGTTTGGGGAAACGCGGAATATTAAACTTAGCCAATTCCATATTTTCACCCTCCAATAAAAGCGTATAAGTAGTATTAGGCTTCACAAAATCAGTTCCCTTATATTGTTTAGGATAAGGGGTTAGATAAGAAATACGAGTAATTTCTCCTCTTTTTACTATTTCAAAATTCAGAATCGCCATTATTCCAGACTTCCTAAAAACATTGAGATAAAAAGTACTGCCTCTTACCGTTTCTTTGGGGAGAGAAACTGTGGTGATAAACTCATTTTTCCCCTGAACCCTCTTATCTATTTCCAGATTTGGGAAACGGCATTTTATATGCGTTATGCTATCCGATATAACTTTAATTGTATAATCACCTCCTGCAACAAGCGGAACATAGTTCTTTTCAGGTTCGGGAATCTCTACAAAACCACCTCCTACCTGCTTGACAAACAATCTTATAGAATTAGATTTCCTTAGCGAAATATCTTCGGAACCCAAACAGAAAATGAGGATAATAAAAATAGCTCTATACATATCAGTCACGGCAAAGCGATATGGCTTTCAATAACAAGTACCAATTAAAGTGCCAGACTCATAAGGTATTTTTTTTAGTTAGTGAGCTTATAGGTTATTGTTACGACAACCTTTTGATTTTGAGTTGAGCCGGTCAGCTTATTAAACTTCCAATCCTTCTTAATACAATCTTCTCCAATTTTTGCCAGATTTGGGTAGCGATTAGGCAATGCCTTACAAAAAACGACATTTCCATCAGGGGCAATAATAAACTCATAAGTAAGTCGTCCTTCTTCCTGAACATCATACTTTGGTCTGGTCATTTTCAATATTTTGCGGTTATTCAGCCCGCCGTCTCCGCCTTTTCCGTTTCCGCTCCCCCATTCTATCCCATCAATATTCAGGATATTAGTATTAGGGATTCCGGTATTTCCCACAGACCCCTTGGGTGCATTGCCGTGATTAGAACCTCCTCCAACTGGATTAGTGTTTTGGGTATTTTTGGAGTCCTGGGTGGTGGTAGCTACCGGTTTTGAATCTGATGCTTTGGGAGAGGCGTTTGGAGTTGTTTCTTTTTTATCCTTCTCTTTGTCTTTTTTATCCTTATCCTTTGGAGGAGGTGCGGTTACGTCCGTATCGTCATTTCCTGCCAAGACAGGCTTATCCTCCAACTTTGAGTCATTAGGAGCTGGAGCGGGTGGCTTAATCACGTCTGCTTTGGGAAGCTCCGGGGCTTTCATTTCTCCGGGTAAGGGGTTAGGTACCGCTGGCTGCAAATTATTTACATTTTGGCTACCTTCGGAGCGGTCTCCATAATCAAGCGTACTTCCTCCTCCGTTTCCTTCCGCAATCCCACTTACCATTTCTAATTCCTTTTCGCCTATAGAAACAAGCCTTTCGGGGCGCATAGCATACCAAAAGAAGCACAACAATACAAAAAACAACAAAATAAAGAACGTTATAACCGCGCTTACCGTCCGGTTTCTACGCTCACTTTCTTCTAATTTCAATAAAAAAGGTAATACCATTGTTTTTTATATTAAGATGAATCAAACTTTATTTTCCATATCTTTTCAAATTCCTTTGCTTTCAGCACTAATCTACACTAACCACCCACAAATTAGTTTCAGAGAAGACTATGCTATTCATCTTCTACCAAAATAAATACTTTCCCACCCCGAACAAGATAATCCGCAATAGGAGTATAAATCCGATAATACGCAGATTTACTTTCTTTTAGTACTATCCTTCCCTCTTTTCCTGCCCCTATTGCGCCTCCTACTACTACACACCCCTGAGTGTCGGAAGCGTCTTGCCCGATTTGGATATAAATATACTTAAATCCGGGTACATCTTGCAGACATAACATTCCTTTATGGGCTTCTTTGTATCGTATCGTATAAGTAGCATGAATCCCTCCGGCTGTCCTTAGTTTTATCTCATATCTTCCGGCAGGAATCCGCCCTGTTTTAGAGTCCTCCAAAGTGTATCCATAAATAACTCCGTTGATGACAATTGTCCCTATGGTTTCCTTTTCTCCACTTTCTGTTCTTTTTAGTTTTAGCTGAAGGGAGAGAGGCGTTTCCTCCCCCAAAGACAACGATACCGGTTCTGGTAGGGGAGCTTCTTCGGGCTTATCGGTTTGAGGCACTACCGTAGTATCCGGATTTACGGTAATTTCTATCTCTTTGATGTCTGGATTTTCTATGGGGATTTCGGGTTGATTGATAGGAGAAACTTCGGGTATAATTACGGGGACTTCCGGAATAACGGGCTTTTCCTCCGTAACCGAAACATTAGGGGTTTGGGGCTTATTCTCTACGATAGGCTTGTCTAAATTTGGGCTTATTGGTTTTTCAGGCTCGGAAACAGGCGGATTAGGCGTAATAATAGGAGGAAAGTTGGGGGAAACAGTATCCATTCCGAAGAGCGTTCTAAAAAAATTGGCTATTGACTGAAAAAAAGATTTCATGTGCTTATATGTACAATCGGTTAGACTTAGATTTTAAAAAGTATTTGGCTACTTTTTTGTTCATTTTTTGTATTGATTTAAATGGTAGAATTATTTCACCAAATCCAAACTAATCAAAGCAAGTCCACAAAGTTACATTGCTTTAACGGATTGAGCAAATAAATTTTTAAAAAAACCGATGCTTCTCGAATATATTTGTGCCTATGTTATGTACTATATTGATTTATGGGAATATATTTCTTCTATTATTTTCACAACCTGAAGCCCATCTTCAAGCGGAATGGCTACTTCTTTTTTATGATTCAAGACTTCAAGCACATTTTCAAATATATGAATATGATTAGCGGCAGAGCCTTTGTACCCTCCGTAATCATTCGGTAAGGCGGTGGGGGGGATTTCGGGTAAAATATAATCTTGGATATGCGCATATTCTACAGTATTCATGTATTGCCCGCCCACTTTTAATGCTCCCTTTTCGGCTATGATAGCAATGCTACTCTCCATATTTTTATCCCATATAGAAGTAGAATAATGAAAACTTCCGGAAGTTCTTTTATCTTTAAACATAAAACGGATTATTCCGGAATCTTCATAGTCTGTATTATGAGCATGATTAAAGTTAAAGAAACGGGCATTTATTTCATTAATTTCCCCAAAAAGCCAATAGATAATGTCCATAAAGTGCGAAAATTGGGTAAACAAGGGTCCTCCATCTAAGCCCTTTTTCCCGTGCCAACTATCGGAGGTATAATATCTTTCATCTCTATTCCAAAAACAATTTACTTGTATCATGTATATCTCACCCAGTAGGTCTTGGGTAATCACCGATTTTAGCCATTGAGCGGTAGGAGAATACCGGTTTTGCATGACACAAAAAACCTGCTTTTGGTTCTTGGTTGCGGCTTTTTGAATATCTATACACTCCAAAACAGATAAAGCCATAGGCTTTTCTATAATGACGTGTTTCCCTGCATTAAGCCCCATCACTGCATGTGCAGCATGAAAACCATTAGGGGTAGCAATCGTAAGTACTTCTATCGAGAGACCCGATTCAAGCAGAGACGCTATGGAAGAAAAAAAAGGCACGTCAAACTGGGCAGCTAACACGGACATATCTAAATTAGTATCACAAATCGCTACAAGCGTAGCTCCTTGCATTGAATGGATTAAACCGATATGCCTCCTTCCGATGTGTCCGCAGCCTACTACTGCAAAAGAGATTGTTTGGTTCATTCGTTTGAGGATAAAATTTCGGTAACATGCCCTTCATTCAATCGGTATTGTTTTCCGCTCTCCGAACAAGATGCTACTCCGGTTTTGTCAAATTGTAATTTATATCCATATTCACTTATCCAACCGGTTTGACGGGCAGGATTACCTACGACTAAGGCATAGGCTTTTACCGCTTTGGTAACTACTGCCCCCGCCCCAATAAAGGCATATTGTCCAATTTCTATTCCGCACACTATCGTTGCATTTGCACCAATAGAAGCCCCTTTTCGGATGATGGTCTGACGGTACTCATTCTTACGAACCACAGCACTTCTTGGATTTATAACATTAGTAAATACGCAAGAGGGACCCAGAAACACATCGTCTTCACAAACAACCCCTGTGTAAACAGAAACATTATTTTGAATTTTTACATTATTCCCAATCACTACATGAGGGGAAATCACCACATTCTGACCAATGTTACAATTTTTACCAATCGTACAATGTGCCATAATATGAGAGAAATGCCAGATACGCGTGCCTTCTCCAATTTCACAAGGGGTGTCAATATATGCTGATTCATGGATTTGTATATTCATCATCAATTAAAGTTATTTATTTCTTTTTTTGGATAGCTTTGGAAGCACTATTTTTAATACCTCCTGAAAAGCCGAAACCCTAAATAGATAGAGCAAAGAAGTATAAATAAGCACACAATAAAAAGACACAATGATTAGTCGTAAGACCCCTTTAAAGTTTTGTAATAGGAACTCTGAACAGAAATATCCGGAAGCACCCATCACGGCGGTTACAAGTACAATAGGTAATAGGCTTTTAATAAACTCCCATGGGTTCAGTCCTATTACCTTATGGGTTGCATACATGTTAATGAGTACGCCCGAAAAAGCCCAAAAAACCACCCCGTAAGCCACTCCATAAACGCCTCTCCAATATAACCCCAAACAAATAAATGAAATACCAATTACACTTGAAATCACACCTAGTACGAAGTGAAAGCGGGTTTTGCCTAAGGCAGAGAGTAAACTACCAATCGGCGAAATCACACACTGAATCAATCCTGCCCAAGCCAGAATCTTGAATACCCCAATAGCCTCCGACCACTTCTGACCCAGTAACGTAAGGATAAAATCTTCTGCTACTAACCATAACCCTACGGAAAAGGGGAAGGTAACAAGAGCAATTATCGCAATAGAGCGAAGATAGAGAGATTTTACCTTTGGAATATCTTCCTGAATGAGTGCGAGCGCGGGGAAAAGTACTTTGACCAGCATTCCTACAATCTGGGTAAGTGGCAAAAGCATCAGAGAATAAGCACGCGAATAGTTCCCAAGTGCCTCACTTCCAGCATATCTCCCAATCAATAAGTTATCTAAATTACGATTCCAATAATTCAGGGAGCTAGCCATAAACAAATAAATACTAAATTTCAGTAGGCTTTTAAGCGAAGTTTTACTATACAGAAAAAGCGGCTTCCATTGAGTATTTATCCAAAGCATAATATTTAGTACAGAAATGTGCGTAATTTGTTGAGCGACCAAGCTCCAGACTCCCCAGCCTCTGGCAGCCATAATTATAGCAATCAAAGCTCCTGCGCCCACAGCAGAGATATTATAGGTAAATATTTCCTTAAATTTTAATCCTTTCTCCAAAAGCGTATTTTGAACAATGCTGAATGTAGAAATCAAAAAATGGAGAGACACAAAGTAGGTTAGATTTTGAAGAGCGGGTTCTTTGTAGAATATGGCTAACCAAGGGGCTGCTACGCTGAAACTTGCGGCAATTAGCGTCCCAAGTATTATGTTAGTCCAAAAAGCAGTAGATAAATCTTCGTCCGAAATATCTTTTTTGTAAATAATTGCTGCACTGATTCCAAAATCTTTTATAACGTTGGCAAATCCTGTAAATACGGTAATCATACCAAGTAATCCGTATTCTTTGGGGGAAAGAAAAAATCGTCCGAGAATAATGCTGGTTAAGGTAAGTGTAACTTGTATGACAATCTGATTAATTGCATTCCATTTTACCCCCGATATTATTTTACCCCTGATTTCTGACATAAAATTATAGGTTTAATAATTGATGACAGATGTTTTCCCCGGCTTCCTCTCCAAATAATTCCGTAATTTTGAGTCGGTTATGCTCTATTTGTTCTGAAGTCAAAGGGTTAAGAATCTCTTGACCGCCCAAAAGAAAATCCTCTTGAACAGAAAATAGAATTAGCCCATTTTGTACCAAAAAGCGATACAAAGTACTTTCATTACTCATATAAATCCGCGCCCCGCTCATCAGGAAAGCGATAATGTTCCCCAATCCTTGCTGACGACTATGATTCATTATTGCTACACAAGCCGACTCTATGTGTTGGTAATATTCATCGCGATGGAGGAAAGTGGTTAACGGTTGAAAATGATGACCAAGTAGTATTTTTCCCTTTTCAAGTATCATTTCTTTGTATTCCTCAATTCCATAGGATAACGGACAAAGCACTTTTCGATGATTTAATGCTAATCGGGCTAACTTTTCTAATATCTCTACGTGATTATTGGTAAATGAAGCAGAATTTCCCAGAAAAACATTTACGTTTTTTACGGACAATTGCTGCGGCACCATTTGTGCTACGGTGGTATAAAAGTAAGGGATAAACCGTGCAGTAAGTTGATGTTTTTTTTGAATTAACGCGTAATCTTCCGGAATAAGAGTGGCGACATAGTTACATCTTCGCGCCGCTTTTATATGATTTTTATATAACAGATATCCTTTAATTTCTTTTTTGAGCCACCTCCAAACCTCTTTAAAGTGCATTCTACTTTTCAATTTCCATTTTTTATATAGTTCTAAAGTAGAAGGCTGGTAAAGAGAAGATTCAGCGAATACCCTTAGCGTTTCTAATCCGTCTGCACCCCAGAATATCCAAATTATTTTAATGGACTTGGGCAGCGTATTTACAAACTCTGCCATCATTGTAGAGAGATAATGTATATATACTTTTTTATATTGGCTTATCTCTCCTACGGCAGCCCCAAAATCAGGGGTTCCGTACTGACAAAAATGGATATTTTCCGATTTTACATAAAGCGGTTTTTCGCGTTTATGGGTAGTATAGACCACAAAGCGTTCTTCTTTGTAACCCAAAGAAGCCGTTCTATGGATAAAGTAATCCACATATTTTTCGTCCTGAAACAAATGAAGATTCATATTTTACCGAAGAAAAAGAGAGGAAACTACAACATTATGGAGCAATTCTATCTCCGTATTGTGTATTGTAATACTGTCTATATCCCCCGCTTTTTACTGTATCCACCCAGTCTTCATGGGAGAGATACCAATCTACCGTTTCTTCCAATCCTTCTTCAAAGGTAACAGAAGGCTGCCACCCAAGTTCGGTTTCTAATTTAGTGGGGTCTATGGCATAACGGAGGTCATGCCCCGGTCTATCCGTAACGTATTGAATGAGTGTTTCGGAAGTTCCAAATGCTCTCCCGAGTTTTTTATCCATGATTTTGCAAAGCAGCTTCACGAGGTCGATATTTTTCCACTCATTTTTCCCTCCGATATTGTAGGTCTCGCCTACCCTACCCCTATGAAAAATAGCGTCAATAGCTGCGGCATGGTCTTTTACCCAAAGCCAATCTCTCACATTTTCGCCTTTGCCATATACGGGTAAGGGTTTATTTTCAAGGATGTTCGAAATAAATAAAGGAATTAATTTTTCGGGAAAATGATTGGGTCCATAATTATTAGAGCAGTTGCTCAACTTAAAAGGGATATGAAAAGTATTACCATAAGCCCTCACAAAATGGTCAGAAGCAGCCTTAGAGGCAGAATATGGGCTTTGTGGGTCATAGGAGGTTGTTTCATAAAAAAAACCACCATCTTCCAATGAGCCATAGACTTCATCTGTGGAAACATGGTAAAAAACAACGTCTTGCCGGTTACCCCAATAGCTGCGCGCGGCATTGAGAAGCGTAACCGTACCCACTACATTTGTCTGCACAAACTCCATCGGATTGAGGATACTC
>CAUJFT010000133.1 GCA_963169475.1 Bacteroidota bacterium
GATAAATCGGAAAGCAGGGTCAGAGATGTATTTAGGATGTATCCAAATGCTACCGAAGTATTTGGGGCGGGTAAATACTTCTTTCTACAAAAAAGAGACGCAGTAAATTACTGCAAAAGTGAGAATATTGATACAGAAACAATCAAAAAGTATGAAAAATAATGGCATTACCCAACGTAAATATTAATCTTTCCAACGGCAATATTGGAGCTGTCGCTCCATCTCCTGATGGAGTAACCGCATTGGTGATGCATGGCAATGGTACGGGTTCTGTTAGCCTTGGGCAAAATTATGTGGTTGTATCTCTTCAAGATGCAATCAATCAATTTGGGGTTGATTTGTATGTAGAAGAACCTGTGCTGTATAAGTTTCTCGAAAATTTCTATGGGCAAAAAGGTGGCGAATTATGGTTAAGATTGGTCCCCGATACTGTTACCTATAAAAACATCTTTGACGCAGAGGCGAAGACCCTCTGTGTGGCTGCTCAAGGTCGTGTTCGTATAGTAGTAGGCATTATGGTTCCAGGTATGGGTTATAGTCCTGTAGTCAACTTGGGGCTTGACAGCCAAGTATGGTTAGCAATGAGTGCGGCTAAAGTTCTCAGGAATGAAATGAGAGAACAATACAGGGCACCAGTCATTTGCCTTGTAGATGCTTATGGTTTTACTGACCAATCTCATCTCACTCTGCCGGACCTTCATACTTATACCCATGAAGGGGTATCATTAGTGGTTTGCGACGAATATATGTTAATAGCCCAAATGGCTGGAAGATTGTCCCAAGTCTCCGTCCAAAGGAAAGTGAGCAGGGTCAAAGACGGTCCCATTTCAGACGGCACGCTCTCGCTTGCTGGGACCAAACCGGAAGCATACGCACAATTGGGGCTTCTGCATGACAAAGGGTACATACTTCCCAGGTTCATTACCGGCTACGCCGGCTACTTTGTTAGTGATGACCCGGTTGCGGTTCCTGTTACAAATGACTATAATAGCCTTACCGCTTGCCGGACAATAGACAAAGCGTATAGAATAGCCTACCAAACGCTAATCAATGAAATGAACGATGAGGTTCCCATCAATAACGATGGTACGATACAAGCGGCGTTCATCAAAAATTGGCAGTCCCTTATAGCAAATGCAATCGGCTTGGGTATGACAGCAAAAGGCGAGCTATCGGCAGACCCAGCCGATGCCAATGATAGAGGAGTCAAGGTTTATATTGACCCCAATCAAAATATCGTACAAACAGGGATTATCATGGTTGTTATTCTTGTTCGTCCATTTGGATACGCAAAATATATTGAAGTTCAACTCGGGTTCACCGTTAATGCAAACTAACTATGCCGTTTAATTCAAAACAATACGAATTCTCTGACATCACCGTAATCATGGGAGGCAGAGATATTACGGGACTTCGCGGGATTAAGTATTCCGAAAAGCAGGAAAAGGAAGCCTTATTCGCAAAAGGCAATAAAGCGCATTCTATTCAACGTGGCAATATCTCCTACGAGGGAGAAATAACTTTGACGCAAAGCGAATATGAGGCTCTCAGGCTCGCCGGAGACGGTTCGGTTATGCCACTATCCTTTAACATACAAGTCAGTTATGGCAACCCCTCCACGGGTGCTGTCATGATTACGGATGAACTTCAATTCGCAGAGTTTACAGAAGCTGCCAAAGAACTGAAGCAGGGCGACAAGTTCATGGAAATTACCTTGCCGTTTATTTGTTTAAATGTCATTAAAGTATCCTAAAAATGAAAAATACTGAAGAAATAAAAGCATTAAAAGCCAAATATGGCAGGGTATTCCAGGCTACAGTAGGGGAGTTTAAAGCAATTTTGCGCTACCCTAATCGCAAAGATTTAGCCTATGCTTCTGCCGGGGCAGGCGGGAATGTTTTTAAAGTCAATGAAATCTTGTTTGAGCAATGCTGGATAGAGGGAGATACACAAATTAAAGAGGATGTAGCCCTATTTCTGTCTGCGGTAAATTCCTTCTCAGAGATTATACAAATTAAAGAAACAGAGATAAAGGAGCTTTAGCGGCAGCGTCAGGCAGGCTGGAAGATGACTATATTGGATATGTTAATACAATGATGCGTTACTACCTGCATATCACGCCCGAGACGCTGTCAGACAGAGAATGGGCGCAAACGTGGAAACAACTGATAGACATTCGAGAAAAAGAAGCCAAAAATAATTTATGAATATTGTAGAATATTTTATCAAAATTACCGGAAATGGGAAAGCCTACTTTGAAGCAATGAAAGGTGGGTTTGGGGGTTTGGCTTCTCAAACGGATAAAACAAATAAGCAATTGCAGGGCTTGGGTGCTGCCTTTCGGGCGAATCAATTCACCCAAGCCCTGCAAGGAATGGGTGAGGCTCTTAATACCATCAACCAGCCTGCCATCAAAATGGAATCGGCGATGGCAGAGTTATCTGCTGTAACAGGGGTCTCAGGGGAGGAACTGCAAGCAATAGAAGAAAAAGCCCGCAACCTGGGCAAGGTTTTTGGGGCAGGACCGGCAGAGGCAGCAGAGGCATATACTGACATCCTTTCTCGTTTGGGTCCCGAAGTGGCTAAAAATCCCCAAGCATTAGATGCGATGGGCAAAAGTGTACTTACTCTTTCCAAAACCATGAAGGGGGATGTAAATGGTGCAATGGATGCACTCACGACCGCCATGCTCCAGTACAATGTGTCTATGGACGACCCAATGAAGGCTTCAGAGCAGATGAGTATTGTGATGAATCAGATGGCACAAGGAGCGCAACTCGGTTCGGCGCAGGTGCCACAGGTAGCAGAGTCCTTTAAAGTTGCCGGTGGTGCCGCGTATGCGGCAGGGCTGCAAATGTCGGAAACCAACGCCGCTATACAGGTACTCGGGAAGGGTAGCCTGTACGGCGCAGAAGCAGGGACGAAGTTGCGAAATATTTTGCTGAAGATGGGAGAGGGGCGATTCCTCCCAAAGCAAACACAGGAAGAGTTAATTGCCGCTGGGGTCAACATTGAAAAATTGGGAGATAAAACTATCCCGTTAGCGGAAAGACTTAAAGAACTGGGCAAAGCCCAAGGAGATACTGCATTGATGTCGCAATTGTTCGGTGCTGAAAATGTGGTAGCCGCGCAAACGCTGCTCCAAAATCAGGACGTATTAAAAGAATGGACAACCCAAATGATAGGGAGTAATGCAGCAAATGAGCAAGCAGCGATTATCATGAATACTACTGCCGAAAGGGTAGCAAAGATGAAAGCAAAATTTACTGATTTGCTTATTACCGTAGGCAGTTATACCGCCAAATTTGCACCGATTTTAAATGCTACCTATCAATTTGCACAGGTAGGCGCGCAATTAAGCCCTTTAATCGGGATGTTCAGGGGAGTGGGCGTTGCGTTATTAGGACCAGAAGGGGGATTAAAGAGGGCAGCCAAAGCGGGTTGGGGATTTGTAAAATCATTAGCAGCAGGAGCATGGCAGGCTACAATTGCGGCAGCAAGATACGCTATTTCTGCCGCTTCCATTGTGGGAGGCTATGTCGTGTCTTTAATAAGTGCAACTGCCGCTCAAATTGGGTTAAACGTAGCAATGACGGCTAACCCAATAGGATTAATCATTGTTGGAATAGCAGCAATAGGTGTAGCCGTTTACGGAATAATCAAGCACTGGGATAGGCTTAAGGGGTGGATATGGGAGTTCGGCAGGTTTGTGATTAAGTATAGCCCGTTCGGTTTGATGATACGGGCAGCGGAAGCTATATTCCCCGGTTTTATGGACAAAGTAAGCGGATGGTTTGATACAATCAAGGGCTGGTTTTTTGGTCTTTGGGATAAAATTAAAAAAATTGCAGATGCAGCAAAGACATTTCTGGGTATCGGCGAAGGTAGCGGAGATTTAGGGGGTGGAGCTATTTCATCGGTAGTTGATGGGTTTCTTCCGCAGTCATCAGATAAGCAGATGGATATCATGGGTAGCAAAGACGGCGGGGGTCTCAAAAAAATGGGAGGACTTCAAAATGATTCTGAAGCAATCGTTGGTGGAGGAAAGAAATCCACGAATATCACCATCAATTTAAAAAACTTGGTGGAGCAAATCAACATCTATCCAAGCAGTAAATTAGACATCAGTAAAGGAATAGAAGATGAAGTTTTAAAAGCACTCACCCGTGTATTGAGTGTTGCGCAAGGTCAAGTAGTATAATTATGGAAACGAATCATCAAATCAAATCCGGTTATGCGCTTCCTCCTTTTTTCAGAAAATTCCTTCAGGAAACCATTCCTTTTTTGGATATAAAGTTTGGAGAAGGAGAAGAAAGAAAGAGTAGCGAGCTGCCTAGCTACGAAAAAGGCAACGAGGTTCTCCCTACAGAGTTATCTAATTACGACAAAATAAGCCGAAAGCCATCAATAGGGCATCTCCCACAGATATTCCCATTGAGGATGAAGCTGGAGCAAGATATTGATTTTTGGGAACTGCCATTCGAGCCTGTAATCAGCATTAAGGGAAAGAATGTGATAGTCAGAAGGGCAGTAGCGAAGAGTAAGCAGCGTGGGACTATTAAAGAATACTGGACACAAGATGATTATGAGATAACAATTGTCGGCTATTTTATCAATGACGAAGAAGCCAATGCATATCCTACTAGGCAGGTGGAGCGTCTCCGCCAAATATGTGAATCGGGCTTGGTAGTTCAGGTTCAATGTGAGATTTTAAGCACATTTGGGATAACTCAAATGGTGATTGAAGATTGGGATATCCCTTTTACTAAGGGAGAAAATATTCAGGCTTTCGCACTCAAATGCTATTCCGATGATGCGTTTGATTTATTAGTGGAGGATAACGTTGCCTTAACATAAATGAAGAAAATAGGGTGGGAAATAAAGCTAGGAAACTATAAATTGGGATTATTGGAGTCTGTGAGTATCGAACGCTCAGTCGAGATGCTTTCAGATACTGCAAAAATTCAACTACCAGGACAAGCCTACGGTAAGGCTCTCGAAGTCGAAAATAGGCTAAAGAAAGGAGACCCTGTAATTATAAAACTGGGTTATGGAGCGGTAAAAACAGAGTTCGAGGGCTATATTAATAGCATATATATAGATAAAGCGGGCATAACCATCAACTGCGAAGACGCAATATATTTATCTCGAAAACCGATGGATAATGCTCAATTAAAAAATGTAAGTGTCCTTGACCTATTGAATTTGGTGGCAAAGGTAATGGGTAATGGAATAGAAGCAAGTACCACATACAGCAGAAAATGGGATAAATTCATAATGGACAATACAAATGGTTATGAAGTGTTAAAAAAAATTCAAGAAGAGTGCCGCTTATATGTGTATGTCGCGGACGGTGGGAAATTAGTTGCAGAACCCATCGATACCTATAATTCGAATAAAAAGGTTGTGTATGATTTTGCAAAGAACATAGAAATCGAGGACTTAAAGTACAGGCGAGCCGATGATAAGGAGTATGAGGTGGTAGTGGAAGGGATAGATAAAAACGGAAAAAGGGAGACAGTAGTGATTGGAAAACAGGGAGGAGAAAAAAGAAAGATTATCATAAGTGCGTGGAAGGATAAGTCGGATTTGAAAAAAAGAGGGGAGGAGGAAATGAAATTTTTAGCGTATGATGGGTATGAGGGGAGTATCACAACGTGGTTATGCCCTTACGTAAGACCCGGTTACGCAGCAGAAATCAAAGACGATGACTACGAATATAAGACAGGCTCTTACTTTATTACCGCAGTTACTACTGAATTAAGTGCGTCTGGTGGGGTCAGAAAAGTTAAGCTCGGGCGTAAACTTTCTTAGATTTTTTTATATTTAATTTTTACATTTAATTTTTTTTTAAAAATAATAAGCATGGATGGGAGTATATCAACGTTATCCGAACTCCTAAAGAAGACAAACAACCCACCCTCAATTTTTTTTGGGCAGGTTGTTTCTGTAGGGGATGATGTGTGTAGTGTGAAAATTGGAGATATCGAATATGCAGACGTTAAACTAAGAATTACCGATGAATCTTTGAGTGATAAGCTCGTGCTGAAGCCAAAGGTAGATTCTAATGTGCTTGTAGCAGATTTGAGCGGGGACAAACGTGCTTTGGCGATATTGCAAGTGGAAACTGTAGATGAACTATTACTGACAAAGGGGACAATCGGATTTAAAATTACTGACGCTGGATTTTGCATTGAGAAAGACGGGTTTAATCTGAATACAATTCTGTCAGATTTTTTTGACGAGGTAATGAAAATCATCGTGGTACAAGGAACATCTCCTAACGTGCCTGCTTTAACTGCACTTAAAACACAATTAAACCAAATTCTATGCTGAATCCAACTCTCCTTTCTTCGCAAATAAAAGCGGCATTCGACAATGTGAGCGACACCCAAATAGACCCGGACGTGGCTCGGCAGCAGATGGCGGATGAACTTGCCGCTGCAATTGTGTCCGCTATACAATCGGCTACAATTAATTACATTTCTGGTCTCGCATCTCCAACCGGTCCAGTTGCTGGCGTATTTGTAGGAAACTTAAGCTAGTATAGTATGAAAACAGGAATCGTCATAGGTGAAAATGATTTGGAGATAGTACCAATTATCAATGATGGGCTAATTGTGCAAGGCGTAAAGGTATCTGATATTACTCGCCAAAATCAATCGGCGTTATTGGTAACGACCAAAGGTGAAGTGAAATTATCGCCGTGGGTGGGAATTGGTATCCAGCGAATGATGAACGAACATGATTTGTTGTCATGGAAATCCGAAATCCGCAAACAAATAGAAGCGGACGGGCAGAAGATTAATATACTTATTATTGACTCTCAAAATATATCAATAGATGCAAGTTACAGTACAGAATAACCAATCCCTGTTCGACATTGCCATACAATATACAGGAACTGCCGAAACCGCTTTCGAAATAGCTAGGGCGAATGATTGCAGCATTACAAGTAATTTAAGCGGGGTAAGTATCACTATTCCAAGCCATCACCCCAACAGAAATGAAAGAGTTGTCAAGATTATTGCATCCGAAAAATTAAGTCCGGCGAGTTATCCGGATGGAGTGGGAGCAAACACTCCCACCATTATTAATAGTCCATACACCAATCAATCTTTATCTACACAATAGAAATGCGGTCACTCCAAGAAATAAGGGACATAATTCGTGCGACATTTGTCGCAAACCCCACCATTCAGTCGAGTTACAATCTTGACCCGACTAAGACTTTTGCCCAACAGTTCAGTAATGTGTCTCTCGAAAGTGCAATCATTGACGTAATGACATTCGTGAGCTGGACAATGGAAAATATATTCCAAACCCATAAAGAGGAGGTGGACGGGATATTAAGAAATAAGAAGCCGCATACATTGCGGTGGTATCGTAATAAAGCACTCAGGTTTCGCCTTGGACAGCCACTCATTATTGATACAGATGGGTATGATGATACAGGGCTCACCCAGCAGGACATAGAATCGTTAGAGGTTGTTAAATACGCATCTGCAATAGAGGTCGCCGATGGCACCGGAGTTCCTTTAGTGCGTATCAAAGTCGCTGGACATTCAGCCGGAAACCTAGTAGCACTCGGACAGCCTACACAGGATGCAATAAAAAGCTACTTTGACCATATCAAAGATGCAGGCGTTAAACTACTTGTATCCTCTGGGCAACCGGACTACTACAGAGCTAGTCTGGAAATATATTACGACCCGCTGGTGTTGGATAGCACAGGGATTTCCATTGGATATGGAAATGAACCTGTGAGGGAGGCAGTTACTTCTTATCTCTTGAACTTGCCCTTCAATGGGGAGTTTTCAACGACTGCTCTTGGCGACGCAATACAGCATACGGTAGGGGTAGTGCTATTCGGTATATCGAACTCTGAAATAAAGTATGGCTCGTTACCGTGGATGCCGACAGGGACAAGATACGTCCCTGATGCAGGTTATATGAAGGTTTATAGTAATAGCCATTTAACGATTAATTATATCCCTTATACATTCAATGAGTAATAATATTTATATTGTCAATTTCCAGATACTCGTCCAATCTGTTATTTTGCGGGTTTACAGGCTACCAATCGTTTTATCATGGTTGGGTTCATTTATTACCCCAATCATGCAGCAATATACAGAATGGCGGTTATACTACGCGGATAGAAAGTATAACCTCGAGCATAATTCCCAGGTATGCCGGCTTCGGAAACTGCTGAATGATTACTTCGACCCTGCACTTCGGAGGATTAGTATAGAAGACGGAATCTACTACCTCAGACCGTATGTATTTCTGGAACCAGAGGATAAACCGCTTTATCTCAACCAAAATGTGTATATAATGACACAACCTGAATACGATAGTGGACATGATTTTGTGGTGAAACTGAATGGCTGTACCGTCAGTCAAAGCCAAGAACAAATGATGAAAAATAGAATAAATTATTACAAACTTGCAGGTAAACGTTATATTATAGAACCATGAATTATATAGATTTTACACAACCAGGTGGGTATCCCCTCCAGCAGGAAACCTTTGGGTTTCTGCAAGAAGCATATTCTTCGGCTTTCCGTGGTATTAGTCTCGCATTCGGAGAAGATACAATCATTAGCGGCTGTATTATCACTGGACCAAGCATGTCGGGAGGCTGGGTATTTGTTGGCGGAGAGTTGCTGTATTTTGAGGCTGGGGCAGTTTCTACCCATTTTAAAGTAGCGGAAGACATTACGCAACTTACCTACCAAAATGGAAACACCGTAGATGCCATGAAAATAAGGGTGTGTAGGTTTGACCCAGCCGGAACTATCCCATTTTCTTCCCTCGTTCGTATAGATTCGCTAAAAAGCCAGCAAATTGATATTCAGAACCTAATTGCCGATGTAAATGCACTAGACTATGATATAGACGTTATCAATACAGAACGCATATTCCAATACCTCGGAGAATTGGATATTATATCCTTGCTGAGTATTGATAATGTAACTTCTTTTACATTCACATATTCATCGCCCACTCCGGTTGGAAATAGACAAAATAAGATTTGGTGGAGAAAACAGGGAGATGTGTTGCAACTGCATGGCAACTTAAAGTTAGTCACATCCGGGTCTCCTGGTTCAACAACTACTTTTGCAGAGCTTACGCTGCCTTCTGGGCTTGAGTGTATTCAGGATTATCAGGTATTTGCTACGGGCAAAGTAGAAGAACTGGGATCCCCCCCTGCTCAAATGATGGACATACTTTTTTTTATAGATGATGATAAATTGCGTTTATCATGGGATACCCCAGTAAATACAAACGCAACAATACAGATATATATACCTCTGATTACTATACAGTGTCAGTAGTTTACATTTCGTTTTGCAAAATCCTGAAAAATATCTGGTTAAATCAACTTAACCGGATATTTTTTTGTTTATATTTCGTTTTGCCAAATATAACCTTCTAAGAAAAACACACAGGGATAAAACAAAAATTAACAATTTCATAATATTGAGCGGATAAAACCGATGTACCTTTGTGAAATTTTTTAATGTAAACAAAAAATGGGAGACTTAGGAACCATCAGTTTTATTTTGACCATAGTATGTATCATTGCGGTCTGTATATTTGAATTTGTAAACGGCTTTCACGATACAGCTAATGCCGTAGCAACCGTTATCTATACCAATTCGCTTAAACCTACCCATGCAGTAATATGGTCGGGATTATGGAACTTTCTTGGCGTAATCACGGGAGGACTTGGTGTAGCAATGGGTATTATTAAACTAT
>CAUJFT010000134.1 GCA_963169475.1 Bacteroidota bacterium
AACTATTAGCGGAAAGAGAGAAAATGATTATCATTTTTATGTAGTAGAAGTACCCTTGACGATTAATTTTAGACTACCCATAAGACAAACCCGGTCGGCTTTCTCGTTTGGTGCAGGAGGCTCTTATCGTATGCTTATGAACTCTCTGTTAGTGGATAAGAATCCCGTGAATGCGGTGAATAATACTACGATTGCCTCGCGAAGTGCTTATACTGTATATCAAGAGCAAAACCTGACACTGAGTAGTCGCGCAATGTATGAGTATTCTGTCAATAGAGGAAAGACTTTGTTTGTTGCCGGAAATATTCAGGCTTTGATTAGACCGATGTATAATCGTAATATATCTTATCGTCATCCGATTTTATTAGGGTTGGAAACGGGGGTAAGATTTTAAGGTATAGAGGGCAAGTCTTATTATACCAAGATTTCCATCAGTGGGTTAGGGCAAGCGCGTTAGAGCAAAAATGCCTGTTTTTATTCCGCTGGGAGTTAAAGAGAGGGTAAATTGAGAAGGTTCGTTTTACGCGTGTTGTGTGCCTAACGACACTATTTTTTCATTGTGTTTCACTAACAAGAATAAGCTATTTGTGGTGCTTCGCTTTTGCTCAAGATGGCAAAGGTGGCAGGGTTTATTCTCTCCCTCTCAATAATTTTTTATCGTTTTTTGGGAGCTTACAGAGAGGTTAGCCAGAACTTTCTACCGCTTAGGTACACAGCTTCTTTTTCAAAACGGAGGGTATATTCCTTGGCTTCTCCGCTGTCAAATAGGAGTGTTAATGATGTTCCTTCTTGTGAGGTTTCCCATCGTCCTCTCTCTTTTCTCTCCTTATGCCCTCCTCCTAAACTGACCCCGCCACTGTAAGCAGAGGTAACATGTGAATAATACCAAGAGAAGCTTCCGTTTGCTTGCAAAGCGATGATTTCTTCTGTATTATATCCTCCACCGCCGTATCCAGAATGATAGGATTCTATAAAGTGGAGTTTTTGATTTCGTAGGCGCGGGAGTAGATATACTTGCGGAACTGAGGTTTCTTGTTGATTAAAGTCTATAGATTGAATGACGGAAAGCATACCTACGATTTCTTGTTCTAAATTGGGGATTTCGTTTTCATTAAAGACAATCATCATAAAAAAGGTAAGTACAATAGAGCCGTCCGTTGAGGTTTTTACTCCTCCGTAATAAGTAACATATATATTGTTTTCTAATACAACAATGTCCTCCCCGTTACGATACTCATAAAATAGGCTATTCTCCATTTCAATCCCTTCTTCAACGGGGCGTATTATAGTGCCGTCCGTAAGTTCAATACCCGAAAACCACTGCTGTAAAATGAGTTGGATTGTTTCCGGAGTGTTTTCAGTGGTTTGGCTACACTGAATTTTTACGACAATCGAATCGGATTCTTTTATCCATAGAAAGACATTTCCAGCCAAGGTTTCTCCCTTCCAATTGTCAGGAAGACTAACGGTGAATCTATGGGTATTTAATGTTTGCATACGAAGATGATAAATTGTGTTTTAAAAAGGTATTGAAAGAGAGTGCTATTCTTTAATCAAAGTATGCCTACAACAAAAGCCCAAGAATATAAACTCTACTTGGGTACCAAGTTACAAAAAAAAATCTATTCTTTATGAAATTAATAAAAAAACTTGAACTAAGGAGTATAAACTGTGTCGTTCCTTAATTATATTTAATCTATAGAACCCTTATGTTTAGTATGTCCCTCTCCACTAAACTAACTATATAAAAGAGACGTAAGTGGGTAATAATGGTATAATTATGTTAATGTGTTTATAGACAAAAAATAAAATACAATGTATTGCTTATCATTTATTTATACAACTTTCGGGCGGTTAATCTGCTCCTCTATTTTGAAGAGGGGCTAATTGTTAGAGATGGTACTAATTTTAGTTTGAGGGAGTTTATTGTTGTGAAGCACTTCTTTGGCAAGTGCGATATAGTTTCTGGAGCCGGTACTTTTAGCATCAAAGGCTAAAACGGGAAGTCCATAGCTTGGGGCTTCACTAATACGGATATTTCTGGAGATGAGCGAATCAAATACTAAATGCTTGAAGTGTTGTCTTACTTCGTCTACAACTTGATTGCAGAGACGCAGCCTACTGTCATACATAGTGAGGAGGATTCCCTCGTATGCAAGCTTTGGATTGAGTCTTTGTTGAACGATTTTAATCGTATTAATGAGTTTGCCTAGGCCCTCAAGTGCAAAAAATTCACACTGAACGGGAATGAGTACAGAATCGGCGGCACTAAGTGCATTAAGGGTAATCAACCCTAAGGAAGGAGAGCAATCAATGATAATAAAGTCGTAATCATTTCTTAGCGGCTCAATGACTTGTTTCATTCTCATTTCGCGGTTTGGGATTTCGAGCATCTCAATTTCGGCTCCTACGAGGTCAATGTGGGAGGGCATTAGATAAAGGTTCGGAAAAATTCCATCTACGATAATATCCTTTGCTTGAATATCGTCATTAATAATACATTCATAGACACTTCTGTCTATCGTATTGGGGTCTAGCCCTAGCCCGCTTGTAGCATTGGCTTGGGGGTCAGCATCAATCAAAAGTGTTTTATACTCTAAGGCAGCTAGACTTGCCGATAAGTTTACGGCGGTAGTAGTTTTGCCTACTCCGCCTTTTTGATTTGCAATTGCAATTACTTTAGCCATAAGAACTCAACTCAATTTTTAAGAGTTGCAAAGATACATCTTTTCCTTTTATACTTCTTTTAAAGTGTGGACAAATACAATGAAATGTGAATATATTTATACTTACCTTGATTCGTATTAATATAAATTTCCTTCTATAAGTTCCATAATCTTCCTTCTATTTTCGAGCCTTTGGAGGTGTTTTTCGGTATCTTTTTGCCAATGTGTACTAAAATGTCCGATTTTGTAGATAATTTCAGTAAGTTTTTTGAGGTAGGTAGGGTGCGCATGTTGGGAAGATGTCTGAATCAAGGCGGTTAATTCGGAAGCGTCCCAAGGTGCTTTTAAGGCATATTTTTGGAGGGCGGCATTGAGTTCTGTGCAAGCACTTTCAGATTCGGGGATACTCCAAGCTGTTTTTCGTAGTGATAGCAGGGTAATAGTGGGTTTGCCCTTGTATCGGGGTGCGAATTTCAGTACAAATTCTCCAAACTCTTTTTGAGGGAAAAGAGAGATTCCTTTTTCGATTTCCTTTAATTCAACTTGTTCGGCAAGATTATATTCTAATACGATTTCGAGTTGAATAGGGTCTTTGTGTAAAATTCCAGCAAGTGCGAGTGCCTTCCATATACTTGTAAAATGCGCTTGTTTTTTCATCACCTTTGCCCAATCTTGCGGATTTAATTTTAGGGAATCTATCCAGAATGTCGAAGGGAGCAATGAGATTAATTGACAATGGAGGGAAATAGTATGATGAAAAGCTGTATCGGATTGTATTCCTATTCCATCTCTTTTCATTTCATCAGTTAGGGTAGTTAGGGGTTCAAGTACAATTTTTCCTCCGGATATGAGTGAGGATTTGAAGAAGATTAGCTTTTTTGCATATTCTGTTAACCTTTCTAATATTTGACTTTGAGGAATGCGAATTGCGGTGTGGATACATAGATTCCGGAGTTCCCTATCTTTTATGTCGGTATCAAGAATAAGCGCATCTAAAAATTTGAGAGCTTCTGGAACGGGGTTTTCTACGAGTATATTCATGAAGTCTTTCTTCTGGGATAGGGTTTCGTATTTCCATGTTTCTTCCAGATTGTGAATCGCTTCGGCAGGGTTTGTGTATAGGGTTTGTTTGAACCATTCTATTCGGGCTGAACGTGTTCCGTTTTCCCAACTTGGAGAAGCCTCGCTGCTTTGAAACCTCCATACCGGATTAAATGATCCTATCCATTTGCCTCTCTCTCCCGTTGTTTTTTCTGCAAGCCGAAGTAAAGAAGGGTTTTTTTGTACAAAGTCCATAAGAGGAATAATCAAGTCAGGGGTGAGGATTTGGTTTTTCTTGACTAAGCTCTCTAATAATTCCTTGATGACAAAGAGGTCTCCACTTTTGATAGAATAAAATAAAGTTTGTACAAATTCTGCTGCGGTCTGAGACAAGTAGAGTTGGGTCTCTGGCGGGCATACCGTTTGTTCTTTTTCTCCCTCGAAGGGGAGCGGAGCATATCCCGATTTTCGGATAAGGCTTTCATAGGCCGCAATCATTAGGATTTTTTCTTCTGGTGTATTTGCAGATTCTATGGAGATTCCTTTGTAAATGTTTTCGGGTTCGAGGGGAGATTGGGAAGTTCCTAAAACTGCGGTTTGTAATATTTTCTTGAAGTCTGTCATAGAATTACCGATAAAGGTTTAAAGGTGGTTTAGGGGGGAAATTCTATCTTTTGTAAAAATAGTGAGTATAGAAAAAAAAGACTCGTGCCATTCTCCAAAAACATGAAAAGGCTCATTTCCAGAGAGTGCAAGAATATGAAGTACTTTGTTTTGGGAGGCTTTAATAGGGATTATTTTCATGGACTTATCTGCGAGAAACCATTTTTTGTTGTGAGAAACAAGTACCATATCGGAAAGTAGGAAAGGAAACTGCCTGAACCAAGGGAAAACACTAAGTTGTGAGG
>CAUJFT010000135.1 GCA_963169475.1 Bacteroidota bacterium
TAAATTTTTTATTTTTTTTTTGGATAAATAAAAAAATGATTTTAACTTTGTATTCAAGTTGTCGAAAGCAAGTTTCTTTTGGCAAATAAGGTTTTTTTCCATGGTTGTTGGGTTTACCCTTTTGTGTCGTGAAGATGCTAAAGGGTATTTTTTTTGGGAAAAAACGTAATATTTCTTATCTTTGCTCCCTCTTTTAAAAGAAACATTATAATATAGGATATATACTTATGCAGGAAATAATTCACTCACTGATACAAGAATTAACGCAGTTTCAGATAAATACCCAAGGAGAGCTTGACGCTTTCAAGACCCGGTTTACCAATAAAAAAGCCGTCATCAATGATTTATTTGAATCTTTCAAAAGCGTTCCCAAAGAAGAGAAGCGTGTAGTGGGGCAGATGCTTAATGAATTGAAAACAAAAGCATACGAAAAACTCGAAGCCGCTCAAGAAATATTTGAAAAAGAAAAAATCACTTTTCAGATACCTCACGACTTGACCCTACCCGGAGATGCCTTCGTTCAAGGAGGGCGGCACCCGCTTGCAATGGTCATGAATAAACTGATTCATATCTTTGAACAAATAGGGTTTGAGGTAGCATCGGGTCCTGAAATAGAAGACGATTGGCATAATTTCTCCGCCTTGAACTTTCGAGAGAATCACCCTGCAAGAGATATGCAAGACACATTCTTTGTCTCACTAAATCCGGACTACTTACTTAGGACACATACTTCTTCTGTTCAAATCCGTGTCATGGAGACCCAAAAGCCGCCGATTCGAATTTTGGCTCCGGGTAGAGTGTATCGTAATGAGGCAGTCTCTGCTCGTTCTCATTGCTTTTTCCATCAATTAGAAGGATTATATATTGACAGAAACGTAAGTTTTGCCGATATGCAGCAAACACTGCTTTACTTTGCAAAGTCAATGTTTGGAGAAAATGCCAAAATCAGGCTTCGCCCTTCTTATTTTCCCTTTACAGAAATTAGTGCTGAAATGGATGTTTCTTGCCAAATATGCGAAGGAGAGGGCTGCGGAGTATGCAAGCATACCGGTTGGTTAGAGATTATGGGTTGTGGAATGGTGGACCCCAACGTCTTAGAAAATTGCGGGATTGACCCCGATATTTATTCGGGATATGCCTTTGGTATGGGGATAGACCGCCTCGCTATGATGACTTATAAAGTCCCAGACTTAAGAATGTTTTCACAAAATGACATTCGATTACTTCGGCAGTTTGAAAAGATTGAGTTCTAATATAAAATAGCCGGTGAGATTTGCTTGCCGGTTTTTTTATAACGTGCTAAAAAAAATATGTCAAAAGCATTTCGATTTAAACAGTTTGAGATTTATCAAGATTTATGCGGCATGAAAATATCTTCTGTGGCTACTGTATTGGGCGCGCTTGCAGAAGCCTCAAATAATGAGCGGATTCTTGATATTGGCACAGGAACCGGACTACTAACACTCATGCTGGCCCAAAAATATCCTGATGCTGTCTTGGTCGCCGTAGAAAAAGACCCCGATGCCGCTTTACAAGCAAGAGAAAATTTTGAGCGAAGCCCTTGGAAGGGTCGTATTTCTCTAATTCAAGAAGATATTCTGGATCTGATTCCCGCCAATCAATCGCTAAAAAATACTTTTGATACGATTATTTGTAACCCGCCTTTTTTTTCAAAACAATACCCCTCTCCCGATGAAAAAAGAAACCTTGCAAGGCATACCCAATTTCTTACCCCACAAAATCTTGCCTTAGCGGGTAAGTTTTTCTTACACAACCAAGGGGCTTTCTGGATATTAGTTGCCCTCCCTTTTTTAGAAGAAGTGATAGCGCAATTTATGAAAAACGGGTATTTTCTCTCTCTTCGTTATGATATAGCGGATAATTTGCACGCCCCCAAAGCCTCATGTTCTGTACTACAATGGAGCTTTGTACCCTCTCAACCTATCAAACACGAAATATTTTATTTGAGAGATGAAAAAGGAAATCATAGCCTCCAAGCACGAACATTATTAAAAGACTATCTAATCATTTTTTGACAGAGTTACTCAAATACAAAAGTACTTTGTCTCTTTCTCCTACTCTATCCAAAACCTAAAACTGGTTACAAAAAAAAATGAAAAATAATTAGGAAAATATAAAAAATCACTCTACCTTTGCGCCTGCAATTGGGGGATTAGCTCAGCTGGCTAGAGCGCTTGCATGGCATGCAAGAGGTCATCGGTTCGACTCCGATATTCTCCACACTAAACGGATACTTTTTCATAGAAGGTATCCGTTTTTTTGTCAAAGGATTAAATATATTTTACATAAGCCGCTTTTTTTCGGGATAGCCGTTATTATCATTATAATTAATACTATCTTTGTGGTCTGAAATAAATTTATGCAAAAGGTTTATTTAATATCCATATCTATCTTATTTTTTTTACTGTTTAGTATGACAACAGCTAATCTTTCTGTTGCGCAGGGAGTAATCATGAATGATTTTAAGGTAGGTTTGCAAAACGGCGGGATTCAGTTGGATTGGGAGCTTCAGAACGAAACAGGAATTTCCGAGTTTAGAATTTACCGAAAAACAGGATATCAGACAGACTTTGAGTATGTCGCTACACTCTATGCAAATGGAAGCCTTCGTTACGCTTATTTCGACAAAACCGCTTTCAAAAACGATAACCTCCTCATTACCTATCAACTTAGAGTTATCAAAAACGGAGTGCCTTCTCTTTTTCATGCCACTATTAGCCAAAATACAACCTCCGTACAACGAACTTGGGGAAGCATAAAAGGAATGTTTCGATAGCCATTGTGATATTTAAAAGACCATTGGGACGGTGGTATAGTGCTTTTTCTCAAAATATTGTGCTTTTTTCTGACAACCAAAAAATAAAAAATTGGCTAATTATCAATAATTTCTGAAATATCAGGGGAGGATTATAAAAATAAATTCCGATTTAAAACTTATTCAGAGATAATTTGTAGTTTTGCGCCGCATACTTTTTTTACGCTAAGTATAGAAAAGGAAGCGTTTATGGGCTACGAATTTTTTTATGTGCCGAATACAAATTCGTTTGAGAGAAAATAATTATTAACGTTTTTATAAATTAATTTCTCTGATTATCTTGAATTGTATTGTAATCTTGTAGATGATTTTGATTTAAACATTAATACATTATTAAATTACTCTTTAAATTTTTATGGCGACATATTCCGTAAAGTACAATAATTCCAAGCAGAAGGAGTTTCTATCAACCCTTCGGCAAGAAATCAAGAATTATTTTGAAAAAAATAACCTTACCCCTCAGGCTGATAGCGCCATGTGGTTTAAGGTGTTCTTTTGGCTATTTGCTTGGTTGGGAAGCTATCTTCTTATTGTTTTTGGAAATTTTTCGCCTTTTTGGCTGCTTATAACCGCCTTTTTTCATGGATTTACCCACCTATTTATTGCCTTTAATATTTCTCACGACGCCAACCATAATTCTATTTCGCGAAATTTGACCGTCAATAGAATCCTATCCTATTCTTTAGATATTATTGGTGTAAATTCCTTCTTATGGAGGGTCTCTCATAATGATGAACACCATAATTTTCTAAATATACATGAGCTTGATAACAATATTAATGGATTTGGGGTTATGCGCTTCACTACAGACGACCCGCTGAAACCCATTCATCGCTACCAACATATTTATGCAATTCTTCTTTACGGACTTTCCACGATTAACTATGTTTTATTCAAGGATATAAACCTAATGCGTAAGGCATCCATAAAAGGAATCAAAGTTCCTAAAATAGAGTGGGTTAAACTTATTGCATTTAAGCTATTTTATTACATGTATGTATTTGTTATCCCTGTTTTATATCTTAACATTCCTTTCTTATATGTATTTGCTACCTTTTTATTTACGCATTTCTTTGTAGGCTTATCCTTGGCTTATGTCTTTCAGTGCGGGCATGTAAATGAAGAAATGCACATTCCCGAAGTGAAGGAAAATAGGGTTGAAGACGCATGGGCTGTACATGTGTTAAAAAGTACCTGCGATTTTGCTTTGGATAATAAAGCCTTGACATGGCTAACCGGCGCAATCAATGTGCATATTATTCATCACCTTATGCCGCATATCTGCCATACTCACTATACTGCACTCGCTCCTATTGTTAAAAAAGTAGCCTTAGATTATGGGATTGTATATAGAGAAAAGAAAACTTTTTGGGAGGCTATCGTTTCTCATGGCAATTGGTTGAAAGCTGCTGGCACTTCTGAAAAAGTTGCTTTTGAATAAGCACAATTCCTATTTACACGATTGCCCAAAAAAGAGGTCATAACCATTTAGTCATAAATCGCGCCCTCTTACATTGTGTTATTGCCTGAAAAAGAGTACTTCGGAATTACTCTGCCTTACTTGTTTTTCATCAGCAAGGCTATCGCTCAATGCAGAAAAGGGCGTATGATTTGCTACTTTACACGCAGCAAGAGGAATAACCCGTAGGGGAGAGGTGTGGTACGATGATTTGCTCAACATGATGAAGCGAAGACCTTTATTTATCATTATAAAAAGACGAGTGAGTAAAAAAGAATACGATATTTTAAATTAAATATTTGATAACCAATAACCTTATTCAATTTTATCTTCTTAGTTTTTTACCGATAAGTACTTAAAATACTCCGAAAAAAACATACTCGCTTTCTAAAATAAGGTATTTCATGTTGTAGTTATAACCGACAAGAAATACCTTATTTTTTTACGATTAGTATCAAGAAACTTGTAACTTTGCGGCTTTAAATCTATTTGCACCATTATTGTTATTTTAAGTTATATGAAGAAAAATATCATAGGGATTCGTAGAGAAGACCTAAGTAAAAAAATGGAGACGAGGGTTGCTATTACCCCTGCTTTTGCAGGAAGAATTACCGCCAAACAATCTAGAATCATCATTCAGCCGGCAGTGAACCCTGAAACAAACGAAAAAAAAAGAATTTTTCCCGATACAAAATACCAAGAAATAGGGGCAGAAATCAACGAAAGCCTTAAAGACGCAAATCTTATCTTTGGAATTAAAGAGATAGATATCGATAAAATTCTCCCAAACAAAGTTTATTTCATTTTCTCCCACACCCATAAAGGACAGAAAAAAAACCGGAAAATGCTAAAAACATTTGTCGACAAAAAATGTACCCTCATTGATTATGAATTGATTACCAATGAAAGAAATATTAGATACATTACCGCCTTTACCTATTTTGCAGGATATGCCGGAATGATAGACTCTTTCTGGGCTTTGGGCGAAAGACTAAAAGCGGAGGGGATTGTAAGCCGTTTTCAGAAAGTTCCCCAAAGTATAGAGAAAGCAGATTTACAAGTATTAAAAAACATACTAAGCGATGTGGGCGATGAAATCACACAAAAGGGAACTACTGCTAAGCTCCCTCCTATGATTTTTTGTTTTTTGGGTAGTGGGAAGACCAGTCAGGGCGCACAAGAGATTTTTAACGACTTACCTCACGTTCAGATTACTCCCGACCAAGTAAAAGACATATATATTCGCGGGTCTAGGAATTTTATCTATAAATTGGTGTTGAGTATTCCGGATATGTACCGCCTGAAAGCGGATACTCCAGAAGAAATTCAGCTTAAATATAAGGAGATGAATAAAAGAGAAAAGTCAGATTTTTATTTGGCAAACCCAGACTACTTTGAGTCAAATATGGATATATTCTTCCCTTATGTAACGGTATTCTTAAATTGTATTGTTTGGAGTCCGAAGTACCCCAAGTTATTTACCCGCGACAAAACAGAGGAGTGGTATAGTAAGTCTCGTACACTAAGAGTTATAGGAGATATTTCTTCTGACCCGGAAGGAGGCGTAGAGTTTTCCAAAGATACATGGATAGATAATCCTGTATTTACCTATAACCCACTGACCCGTACAGAGGTAGACGGCTTTTCCAAAGAAGGAATTTCAGTAATGGCAGTTACAAACCTCCCTTGTGAATTTCCCGCTGATGCCTCTTCGGCTTTCAACAAAAATCTTTCGGACTTTATGGAGGGAATCATTGCGGCAAACTACCATGCCAAAACCGTCAAAGAATCTAATCTCCCTCCCGCAATCGAAAAAGCAGCAATTCTATGGAAAGGAGGATTTACCCCGACTTTTGAGTATATGCAAGCGTTTCTTGAAGGGATAGAGTAGCCTTAATAGAGGAAGCTAAGTAGTTCTTAGTTTTTAATGATGAGTTCTTAGTTCTCACAAATAGCTATTTATCAGCTTTTTAATTAAAAATAATATTATAAACTAATTTCAAACGAGTACTTGTCAAGCCTATATTTATGCTAAAACAAATTACAAATTGACAATATCAAGGATAGAGGTTAGGGGAGAATACCTATTTTAAATTGGGGTCTCTTGTTTTGGCGGTTTTGATACGCTTTAATTGATTTCAAAAAGGGTTCGTAAAAGCCTTGATATTCTATATTATTATTGATGGTCAAAGCTATTTTAATCGTTATTACTCCACCCGATATTTTTTGAACACGTAGAGGAATAAGTACA
>CAUJFT010000136.1 GCA_963169475.1 Bacteroidota bacterium
GGTCTAAACCACCGCAATGAGGGCAAGAAATTTGAATATATTGTTCCATAATGTGAGCCACTATTTTGACAACGCAAATATAAAATATATTTTACAAAAATCAAAATAATATTAACCAATCACTCCGTTTATGACACTACCAAATATATAATGGTATAAAAAACACCCCTTCTCCAATCAGTCGAATCCACTCTGTCTTTTTTATACTGGAAGTAAGTCTCCACAAAAATGCGTGTACAAACGACATATACACTAAAACCCCTGCTACTGTACGACTTTCCTTATTCTGAAAATCGCCACAATACCATATAATTATGCTCAAGGCAAAAGCTAAAATTACCCATAAATCCAGAAAGGAATGACTTCTTATTCTCCCTAATGCTTGTATCCATGAGGATTGCTTCTGAATCTTATCTTTTTCTATATCCCAAAATGAGAACATGAGTACAGAAAACATTACATTTAGGTGAAATACAAGAATAATACCGGTAACCTCAATGCCTACATCCGCAAATAGTTGGTGTATTGTAGTATAACGAGGGGGAAAAAAACCAGGATAGCTCACATACTTAACCGCCAAAGGAGGTAGCCAAATTCCTAAAGTATAAATGCACCCGACCCCCCATTCTTTCAGAAAAAAAATAGAGTTGGATTCTCTCACCCAATAGACAAAGCCAAAATGTATTAAACTGAACATTCCTAATAAAACACCCGCAAATACTATCTCCAAAGGGAGCATAAAAGGAAAAATCAATGCCGAAATTATTGAAAGTCCACCCCATAATGCTACTATAGTCCTAAAATATTGTACATGAAAGGAATGGCGCGGAGTTCGGGCTGACTTTCCCAGAAGATACGCGTCCATCAAATGGTCAGCGGTATATACAATCCACGCGCTTATAGGTAAGGCTACCTGCCAGAGCCAAGGCATTCTTACCCGTAAGGCAATCCCCGCCATGTTTCCACAAGCCCACGCCCCCAAAGCTACGTCGAGGCTCAGGAGGTTCAGTGCTACGAGTACTTTGGGAAATACGGCTTTCATTTTCTATATTGTTACAATTCTACCCTTTCAAAAGTAACTTTTTTCCCCAAAAATAATTTGGCAGAATCCTCAAAGTTTTGCGAAAAATCCGAAAAAAAATATAAAGATTGAGCCGGAGTAGGGCTGCTATTTAATAAATTGGCGTTATCTAATCCTTTTTGCAAATATGCAGCTACTGTCATAGAGGAATCCACTACTGTTACAGGATTTGATTGGAAAGTGCTAAAAAAATCTTGGATTTGATTTTTAATAAGTGGGTAATGTGTACATCCTAATATCAAGGTATCTATATTTTTAAGAACATTATCGGATAGATACTCATGTATAATTTCTAAGCTAATCTGATTTTGTAGCCACCCCTCTTCAATCATAGGTACAAGCAAAGGAGTTGCTTTTTCGGCAACAAACACCGGCTCCTCGGAAATAGCGGTAAGTAGTCTTTTGTAAATTCCTGAAGCAATAGTGGCTCTTGTGCCTATCACCCCGATATGACGATTTTGGGTGATGGAGCTTGCATAGAGGGAAGCAGGCCTCACGACATCAAACACGGGAACTTCTTTTGCTTCTGCTTTAACAGTATCTAAGGCAACAGCAGAAGCGGAGTTACAAGCAATAACAATTGCTTTAACGGAGTGGGATAGCAAAAAATGCGTAATCTCCTTTGCATACTGACGGATTGTTTCGGGCGACTTATCTCCGTAAGGCAGATGGGCAGTATCTCCAAAATATATTAGTTTTTCTTGGGGCATGAGTTTCTGTATTGCCTTCACAATCGTCAGCCCACCCAAACCCGAATCAAATACTCCTATTGGTAATGATTTAGAATCAATCATAGACAAATACTAATTTCTGCAAATTTCCGAAAATTATCGTAATATTAGTAAAAATTCTTTGCCCAATTAATATTTTTTCAGTTTCTGTAAAGCGAATACGGTTGTAACCTATCGTTAGACTAAATCAATTATTGCTGGATATAGCTGTTGTCATGTAATTTCCTTGTTATGTTGGGCGAAAGCGAAACATGACAGCTCGCATATCCTTATTGATTAACCCCAAAAAGCAAAGCTAATAATGAGGCTGCCTAAAAAGGTAAAAACAATTTTTAAAAATTGATAATTTGTTAGTTTTTAGTGCTAAAAAGAAGTGTTTTTTTAATCAATCCTCAATAAAGAGCCATTTAAAACCATAAATATAAATTCACTTTTCGTAGAAATATCCTTTTTGGGCAGCCTCATTACATAATAAACCCAAAATCCATTTTCCTCTACTTTACTTCTATGAAGCGTAAAATAGAGGAAAATGGATTGTATCTAATACTCTACCTGATGGAGATAGTATTTGTTTTTTTAGAATTATTTATTTCCAGCGGGAGGAAGAGGGGTGCTTGTGCCTGTAGGAGGTACGTTTGTTTTAGGAGTCTGATTAGGGAAAGAAAGATTAAATTTTTTCATCAATTTTTCCGTAAGGTCGTCTTCTTTGGGTCCTTTGAGGACGATAGAGGTTCCGGAGGCATCCATAGAATTCAAAATGTAGGTGTACCCTTCTGCAACAGCAAGCTCATCTAAGCCTATCTTCAATTTTTCAACAATAGGGTCTAATAGTTTTTCTTGTCTTTCGGCAAGTTCTCTTTCATATCTTTCGGCATCAGACTTTATCTCTTCTTGAAGTTTCATGAGTTCTTCTTCTCTTTTTTTGGCTTCTTCTTCGGTGATTGCGGGCGGCACTTTGGATAATAATTCAGTAGCTTCTGCATATTTATCCTGCATAAGTTTTTCTTTAGTTGCAAGTCTTTCCGAATATTTCTGTCTGTAAAGATTCAACTCTTGGTCCATTGCTGCGGTTTCGGGCATCAGTCGGAGAATTAGTTCGAGGTTGCAGTAGCCTATTTTTGTATTCTGTGCATACAGTCCCGAAAAACTTACGGTAAAAATAATCAAAACACCAATTACAAATTTTCTAATCTTCATATTAAATAAAATAAATGTATAAAACGATTTCTTTTGAATGAATTAAACCGAATACTTTTAAAAATATTATGAGGAAACGCATTTGTCCTATATTTATCATTACGCTTAGGACAAAAAGAATGCAAAGGTATAAAATATTTTTGCAATTAAAGGGTTCTTCTGCTTCATTCCGGCATGAGTGTATAATCACTCGTTAGCAAGGTAATTGGTTTTTGCTCGAACTTTTTTATTTTCTCTCCCCTCCTTCGGAAGTACCAGCATCAATTCCCATCTCCTTTTGAACCTCTGTCGTAATGTCAAAAATCGCATTTGTATAAAGCCATGTAACCTCTCCTCCGGCTTTGTCGAATATGAGGTCTAACCGTTTTTTCTGTGCTACTGTCTCTACCGTTTTGAGGATTCTATCCTGAAGTGGCTTAATTTTAGCGTCTTGTAATTGAAATAGTTCTCCGTTGTACCCGAACTTTTTCTCCCTATACTCTTTTGCCTCTTTTTCTAATTTAAAAATCTCCTCTTGTTTATCTTTACGAACATCTTCGGGCATAATTACTTCATTTGCTTGATAATCTTTATACTTATTATCAATGTTCTGATAAAGTTTTTCGAGTTCTGCCTGCCATTTTTTGGATACTGCATCTATTTCTGCTTGGGCAGAATTATATTCATTCATTTTGGAAAGAATATCCTTGGTATTTACATAACCAATTTTTTGAGCGGAAAGCCCAAAGGCAACCGCTATCAATAGCATTAAGGTAACAAATACTTTTTTCATGATTTTTATTTTTTTGTTTGATAAAATGAATTGATTTATAAAGTTAATTTACCATTAGATACTGATTATTTCAAGGAAATGTTCTTGAAATGTGTCGTTTTATTATCAAACGTGATTTAGAAATTCTGTCCGAGTATAAAATGGAACTGGCTGCCATTGAGTCTACCGGTTGCTCCGCTATTGTTGAGGTCAAAGTCATCAAAGCCATATCCCCAATCTAGTCCAAGTAATCCTACCATTGGCAGCATTACCCTTGCTCCAATTCCGGCGGAGCGGTGTAGGCGGAAAGGATTGAACTGCTTAAAGCTGCCAAAACCGTTTCCGGCTTCTGCAAATCCCAATACCCACATAGGAGCAGACTGATTGAGGGTAATCGGATAGCGCAGCTCCATAGAAATTTTATTGAATATCGGACTTCCATTTCCTCCGGGTTGAATAATCGTCAAGTCCTTGTATCCCCTAAGTGCAATTACTTCCCTACCGTCCCATTGACCGCCCATCATTCCCATCATTCCAGAGCCTCCCATATAATACCTTAATAGAGGAGAAACGCCTAAGCGGGAATTATATGCCCCCAAAAATCCGGCATCTACCTTTGTTCGGAGAACGAGATTTCCAATTAGGCGAAAATACCAATCACTACTAAACCGCCAACGATGAAATTCTAGTAGATTATATTTTTGGGCGGGGTTCATACTCTCATAGTCTGCATTTTTACGAAAAAGAGAATAAGGAGGGGATAATTCTACGCTGAACGTCATCGTAGAACCGCTTCGGGGATATAGGGGAGCATCTATACTAGACCGGCTAATCGTATGCTTGAGAGAAATATTATTTACCGCAGCATAAGGAACTCCCTGAAATCCGGGGAAAATAGAACTTGGCTGGGTAATGTCAAAATATTTATA
>CAUJFT010000137.1 GCA_963169475.1 Bacteroidota bacterium
CGGAGCAAACTATCGCTAATCAAGACTCTTTGAAGGACAAGGTAATTGACACAAAAGACCAAAAGGGTGAAAAAGCCAAAGACCCTAATGCTTTTGTACCAACCAATGCCGAGCCGGGTGGCACAGGAAAAGGGGCACCCGTAGTCGACCTTACCGATACAGATAAGGACGGCATCATCGACTCAGAGGACGACTGTCCACGCGAAGCAGGTCCTAAGTCCAATAAAGGTTGTCCCGTTAAAGTGGCGGAAAATGAAGACCCTAATCCTGATAAGTTCATCCCCGTCCAAAAACGTCCGGAGCCGACTAATATGGATGCAGTTCGTCAGGCTATAGGATACCCTACCATTGCAAGAGAAGGCGGAATCGAGGGAGATGTAACGCTAAAAATCCTCGTAGATGAGGAAGGAAAATACGTGAAACATCTTGTGCTTAAACAAGTTCACCCTATTCTGCTGAAAGAGGTAGAGAAACATGTGAGTGGACTGCGGTTTACCCCCGCTATTCAGGGAAATAAACCGATTAAGTTTTGGTTAGTGGTTCCATTTAAGTTCAAACTCCAATAAAAAGAACTTAAATCATTCTTAAAATAAGTATAAAAAGCTCCGTATTCTGTAAAGAAATGGAGCTTTTTTCTTTCTTAAATATCCTAAGCGTTTCCATATAAAATTTGCTCATTGCCGAATGCCGTAAGGGTTATAAGGAGTTATGAATTTTTAACTCTTGTTTTATCAATCACAAGTGATTGATAAAACAAGAGTTATTTACTTTATCCCACTTATTATTTACATGAACTATCATCCTTTCACTCCTTTGGAGTGAGGGTTAATGGAAGAGGGAATGCCGGGTGTCTATTTGACTTTGCTCATAACGGAGATAGCAATTTTAATGCGTTTATGCTAAATTTATAGAAGCCTGATTGGGAGATAAATAACTTTTCGTTACCTTTGCTCCCTTAATTTATAATATAAAATGGGAAATCATTCAACAGAAAGTCATTCTCATAGTCATGCTTTTTCTGCGGGTGGGGCTTTAGTTGCTTTAGGTATCATATTTGGGGACATTGGCACTTCTCCGCTCTATGTTTTTAATGCGATTATTGGAGAGCAGGCAATTTCTAAAGAATTAGCCTATGGTGCTTTTTCTTGTGTATTCTGGACTTTGACAATCCTTACTTCTATCAAATATGTGTGGCTGGCATTGAACGCAGACAATAAGGGAGAAGGCGGGATATTTTCGCTTTTTGCTTTACAAAAGGAAGTGGAAAAGCGGGTTGATTCTTTGAATAAAACCAAACCTCACACCAAAATGCACAAAACTATCCGGCGCTTGGTTTTTCCTACGCTTATTGGTTCTGCAATGCTGCTTGCGGACGGGTTTATTACTCCGCCTATTTCTATCAGCTCTGCGGTTGAAGGATTAAAAACAATTCCGCTTCTGGAAGAAATTGGGATAGATGCCTATATATTACCTATTGTATTGATTATTCTCGTGCTTCTTTTTACGGTACAGCAGTACGGCACTCAAAAAATCGGAAGCTATTTTGGACCCGTGATGTTGATATGGTTTAGCATGATGGCGGTTATAGGAGGAATAAATATCGTTTCTCACCCAGAAATATTAAGTGCGTTTAATCCATATTATGCCTATAATATGTTAGTAAATCACACAGGAGGCTTCTGGTTGTTGGGTTCTGTATTTCTATGCACGACCGGAGCGGAAGCGATGTATTCGGATTTGGGTCATGCTGGAAAGCAAAATATTAGGGTAAGCTGGGGATTTGTGAAAACCGCCTTGCTTATCAATTATCTTGGTCAAGCCTCGTGGTTATTAAGTCATGAAGGAGAAACTCTTGCCATGACTCCCTTTTATGGAATGATGCCTGATGATTTCCGACCCATTGGAGTTATTATTGCTACTTTTGCAACCATTATCGCTTCTCAAGCATTAATCTCCGGTACTTTTACGCTCGCTAATGAAGCGATGAAACTTCGCCTTTGGCCGAGAATGAAAGTAGATTACCCGTCTTTGCTAAAAGGGCAGATTTATATCCCCATGATGAATTGGCTACTGCTTTCGGGGTGCCTCTTCGTAGTGCTTTATTTCAAGGAAAGTTCAAAAATGGAGGCTGCCTACGGACTTGCTATTACGATTAATATGCTGATGACAAGTTCATTATTGGGCTTTCACCTCTGGGCTACCCATAAAAAAGATGAAATTGATGCAATTCCGTTTATAAAGAAAAGATATTTTGTCTATCTTATCATTGCCATATTTGTAATCGTAGAGTTTGTCTTTTTTGCTTCTAACTTAGGCAAAATCGTGCACGGAGGCTGGTTCTCTCTTGCAGTCGCGCTAATTTTTGGGTGGATGATGCTTGCCCATTTTCGGGCGCGTGAAATTCGTAAAGATTATGCTCAATTTGAATCTATGCGTGATTTTAGTAAGGTTCTCGTTGAGATAAACAAAGACAGGGAAATTCCCAAAGAGGCTTCTCATCTTGTATATATGAGTCTCTCCGAAAATCCTAATTTTATCGATAAAAATATTGTATATTCTATTACTCGTAAAAGGCCTAAACGCGCCGATGTATATTGGTTTTTGCATATTGAGGTGATAGATTCTCCTCACGGTAAAAAATATACCGTAGATGAAATCTTGCCGGGTATGTGCTATTTTGTCCGGATTCGCTTCGGCTATAAAGAACCCTATAAGGCAAACGCGATGTTCCAGCAGGTATTGCGCGACCTGATTGCCGAAGGGAGATTGAATAACATCAGTGAATATGAATCTCTTAAACAATTCAATATTCCCAAAGACTTTAAATTTATCATTCTTAATAGTCGCATTTCTGCCGATGAACTCCTGCACCCCTCTGATTTTGCAATTATAAAAACCTATCGTTTTATTGAGCAAATCACAGCCTCTCCGGCAGAGTTTTTCGGGCTTGAAACTACTAATGCCGAAGAAGAGTTAATCCCACTTGAAATTGTACAATCCAGAAAGGTGAAAACAGATGATATAGTAAGAGAAAAGGTACATGCAGGATATAACCCCGAAAACTAAATAATTTTTCAGGGTATTGCACCATTTCCTTTGTTGTTTTTTTGTATCTTTGTCGTAAACTTTCATACATAACCTATGCTTTATATAGATGAAATTCGCGAATATTGTCTTTCAAAACAGGAGGTTACGGAGGGAACTCCCTTTGACGAGGTAACCCTTGTATTTAAAGTCGCAGGGAAAATCTTTGCATTAATAGATATGATAGAAGCTAATTCTATTAACCTGAAGTGTAACCCCGATTATGCCCTCAAACTAAGAGAAGAACACGAAGGGGATATTTTCGGAGGGTATCACATGAATAAAAAACATTGGAATACGGTCAATCTCAAGGGTAACTTGACAAATATTCTCATTTTTTCACTCATTGACCATTCCTACATGGAGGTAATAAAGGGATTGAAAAAAGCAGATAGAGAGAGGCTCTCTCTATCATAGGAGAACGATTGACTATAAAATGGTAATCTTAATTACTTTTTTTTGAAAAAATGAATATAGTCTTAAAAAATATTGCTAAACTCTATACTGTATCTTCTAATGGAAAGCCTTCTTTAAAAGGAGTAGAGATGCAGGAGGCAGGCTTGGTAGATAATGCTTTTGTGATAATTAGTGATGAAAAAATAACAAAAGTGGGGAAAATGAGCGATTATACAGAAGCAGCCTATCCGGAGGCAAAAACGATAGATTGTTCAGGAAAAATAGTCATTCCCGGTTTTGTGGATAGTCATACGCATCTTGTTTTTCCTAAGACAAGAGAAGATGAGTTTGTGTATAAAATAAAGGGAATGAGCTACGAGGAAATTGCCCGAAGAGGAGGGGGAATCCTTAATTCTGCAAAGACCCTTCAATCAGTTTCTGAAGAGCAATTGTTTGTAGAATCCCTCGATAGATGCAAAGAAATTCTTTCAAAAGGGACTACTACTGTTGAAATAAAAAGCGGATACGGGCTTTCACTAGAAGGAGAATTAAAGCTACTAAGAGTAGCAAACCGCCTAAAACAATACACGCCTCAAACGATTAAAACTACTTTTTTGGGTGCGCACGCTTTGCCTACTGCCTATAAAAATAATAGAGAATCTTATATCCAATTAGTGTGCGAGGAGATGCTGCCAGCAGTAGCCGAAGCAGGGCTTGCAGAGTTTATAGATGTATTTTGTGAGACAGGTTTTTTTACCGAATCCGAAGCCGAAAAAATCATTTTAAAAGGATACGATTACGGGCTAAAAGCCAAAATCCATGTGAACCAGTTAGATTATTCTGGAGGAGCTAAACTTGGCGTTAAGCTAAATGCCTTATCAGTAGATCATTTAGAACGAATCTCTGACGAGGATATCGCTACTTTACAATCTGGAAATACCATGCCCGTCTTGCTCCCGTCATGCAGTTTTTATCTAAGAGAACCTTATGCTCCGGCGCGAAAACTCATAGAAGCGGGGCTTCCCATTTGCCTTGCTTCTGATTTTAATCCGGGTTCATCCCCTTCTGGAGATATGCAGTTTGTCATGTCTCTTGCTTGTATATGGATGCGCCTCCTCCCCGAAGAAGCTTTGGTAGCAACAACCCTCCACGGTGCAAATGCACTGGGTATTTCTAATCAATTAGGTTCCATTGAGGCAGGGAAACAAGCCGATTTTTTGATTACTAAGCCCTTGGAAAATCTATCAAAAATCCCGTATTCTTTTACAGAAAATCTCATTGAACAAGTTTGGATAAAAGGGAAGCAGGTCTGGAAGTAAGTTACATCAAGAAAGGAGTAACCATATTTTTTGTCTGTGTTGGAAGAATAACTTTGCCCACCACGATACAGCCTTGCTCCTAACAAATAGGGATTAATGATTAACGTTTTTTATACTGACTACCAATGGGTTTGCAAGAAAATACCAATAAATCAACTGATAATCAATCTTTTAAATTCTGATACTCTCTACGTATTTTCCAAATCGCCCCGTTTTTGGTTGTCTGTTTCGCCAATCCCCCCTTTATTACCAAATCATCAAGTATTTGTTCGCTTTCTTGTCTGGGCGTTCCCGTAAGTTCCGTATATTCTTTTGCAGTCAGGGAATGATAGTGTGAGAATATTGCCGTCAAATTTTTGTCATAATAATTTTTTACAATATTGGGTTGTAGCTTTTTGATTGCATTTTCAAAAGCAGAGTAGGGTTTTGAGCCATATACAATTTCTGTCTTTCCTAATGTATCGGTAAAAAACATAGTAGGAAAGCCTCTAACCCCTAACTGTCTTCCTAATTTGAGGTCTTCATTAAAAAACGCTTCGGCTTTTCCTTCAAAATCGCTTTTAAGCTCAATGATATCAAGCCCCACTACTTTAGCCGCAAATTCTAAATGCTCCCATTTGGTAATATTCTTTTTCTGTAAGAATACCATTTCTCTAATTTCCCGTAGAAATAAAATAGCCTTTTCATTGTCTTGTATTTGTGCCGCCTTGAAGGCAATAGAGGGCGGGTAAGAGGAAGCCAAAGGGTCTTCTAACCAAACATCTCCGTCAATGGGCATATCGTAATAAATACTTACTTCGTCCCAATGATGTGCCACGTCCGAGGGTTTACTTATCCCACCACTATTATAGCTCCAATCTGGCAATAAGCCTCCCATTCTATATTCAATTTCGATATTATTGCCATATTCTAATTTTAGTTTGCGTAATTGAGGCTCAATACCCCAGCAAGAAGAGCAAATTGGGTCTGTATAGTAAATTACTTTTATCGGCTTTTTTTCGGAATTCATTACTACTGTATCATTTGCTGCCATTTTGACCGGTATCTCGCATATACCGCTATCCGGATTACACATTAAAGGATTGTTATTTTCCATTTTCTTATTGGTTTGAGCTTGGCAATTTGTAGTCTCTAAAATTAACATTATAATTATGATTGAATAAATCCACTTCATTTTTGTATCTCCTTACTGATTCTCTTATTTTTATGCAAAATTCGGAATAAAATAATTATTAATCAATATCCCAAATCCCTTTTTGTTTAGCTATGTCAATAGGTTTTTATCCGTATTTAGTCATTAACCCTAATGCTATCATTCTTTCAGCGCGCGCTATATGGAATTTACTCATTTACTTTTTTAAGGCTTCTTGGTGAAAAAGCCAAATAATAACTTTCCGGCCAAGTAGTGATGTTGCTTATTCAACATAACAGGGGCGACAGTATTGATTACCGTAAAAAAATATTGTGTAGAATAGGATATAGTGAGCCTTATAAGTACGATGAATTAAATAACGCTTATTTTTGAAATTATAAATCATTGATAACAAATAACTAAGAATTAATCACTAACAACCCCCAGTTAGAAACAAATTTTAGTTTTTTTTATCTTGCCTCTAAACATTTTATTTACTACCTCCCCTCCAAAAAAAAACGGAGGCAATCTTCTTGTTACCTCCGTTTTTTATAGTTTTTTAGAATTAAGATTAATATCTGATAATTTTGAGTGTTCCTTGGTGTTTTCCTTGTTCAGTTATCACGAGTTGATATGTACCGATAGCAAGTTTAGAAAGGTCTAAATGAATAATATTATCCCCTGCTTTTGTTTCAACATCATGGGTATAAATTTCTTGTCCCAAAGGATTATAGATTCTAAACTTGTATTCAGAATCATTGGCAGAACTAATTTGAATATTAATATCTCCATTTGTAGGATTAGGATATACAGCACCAATGTGAGTAGTTCCTTTGACAAGCATAGCACTTACGATGTTAGATAGGGTAGTTCCGCCTCCAATGTCTCTCATTTTTACGCGATAAAAATACCTAATATCCGGAGTTACATTAAAATCATTCTGGCTGTAGTCAATAGGGGTATTAGAATTACCACCGGGAGCGGCTGTAGGTAACTGATTTATTTGTGCGAAATTAACTCCGTCCGTACTTCTTTCTAACTCAAAATGGTCATTATTCACTTCGGACGGCGTAGTCCAATCTAAACGAATGTAGCTATTTTGAATGGGAGTAGCCCGAAGTGTAATCATCTCAATAGGGAAAGGAGCGCAGCCATCTTGAGGGTCGGGAGCCATAAAACGCATATCTAACGTAAACTCCTCACCTACATTTAGCCATTGAACCATCGTATTAGCACCATTAGCGATTTGGTTTCCGGATTCAGCCCAATAAAGGTCAACTCCATTTCCGCCCCCCCCTGTAGAAATACCTGGGTTTTCGTCTGCCCAAAGATTGGCACTACTTTTCTGCGCTACCCCAAGGTCTTCAAGGAGGTCTGCCGGCAAACAAAGACCGGAGTTACTCATGTTTGCAAGCGTTTCGTACAAACGAACGTTAGTATTAGCGTTTCCTCCTGCGGTTTGAGTACCCAATCTCCAAACAAAGAAAGGATCTACTGCCAGAGGGGTTTCGCCTGCCGTAGGGCTGAAGAAACTAGGTGCGGCTTGCAAGT
>CAUJFT010000138.1 GCA_963169475.1 Bacteroidota bacterium
CTATCAGCATATTCTACTTGTTACAGGGGAAGCCAACCGAACGGTGGGCGTTCCTTATTTTGAAAAAGCCTTATCTCTCCTAAAACCGTATTTTTCCCATATTTCTATAGAAGTACAGCCACTTGAAACGGAAGAATATCGTCGTTTAGTGGTGGCTGGCTTGAATACAGTTTTGGTTTACCAAGAGACCTATCACCCGGATAATTACCGAAAACATCACCCCAAAGGTAAAAAATCTAACTATGAATATCGCTTGAATACCCCTGACCGTTTGGGGCAAGCCGGAGTACATAAAATCGGATTAGGAGCATTATTGGGCTTAGAAGATTGGAGAACAGATAGCTTTTATTGCGCACTCCACCTCCAATACTTAGAAAAAAAATATTGGAAAACAAAGTATTCTATTTCTTTCCCCCGATTAAGAAAATGTGAAGGGCATGAAAATATTCATAGCGATATGACCGATAGAGAGTTAGTTCAACTTATTTGTGCTTATCGGATTTTGAACGAAGAAATAGAACTCTCCATTTCAACCCGAGAACGCCAATCCTTTCGGGATAATATCATCAACCTTGGGATTACCGCTATGAGCGCAGGCTCTAAAACCAATCCGGGCGGCTATACACAAATGGAAGATTCCTTGGAGCAATTTGAAATTTCGGACGAGCGTTCAGTAGGAAAAATTGTGGAGATGCTACATACAAAAGGGATAGAGCCTATATGGAAAGATTGGGATAAAGTATATTGGTAACAATATGGTTGGGTAGCCACTTAGCGCATATAAGATAAGTACGCAATGAAAAATATTTTTGATTTATTTAGATAATATCACTAAATAATTATACTTTTGTAGGGTTTCCGAACAAAAATAATACAAATATTTCAAAAATTAATTATATACATTGCCATGGCTGGAAAAATTTACGCGCTAATTGTAGGAATTGATGACTATCCACCTCCTATTCCAAAATTGATGGGGTGTGTCCATGATGCAAATGCCATCAAGGGCTACCTTGAAAACCGCTTTCCCAAGGAGGACTTGTTTATTAAAACCTTGTTTGACAAGGACGCAAGCCGGCTGAACCTCCTCCAGCAGTTTGAGAGTCATCTTTCCCAAGCTGAGAAAGGAGATTTCGCTCTTTTCTTTTATGCCGGACATGGTTCTCAAGAAAAAGCACACGAGGCTTTTTGGGCGATTGAGCCGGATAAAAAGAATGAAACGCTTGTTTGTTGGGATAGCCGGATAGAGGACGGAATGGACCTTGCCGATAAAGAGTTGGCAACAGTGATTGACCTTGTTGCAGAAAAATGCGATAATGTTGTAATTATTGTAGATGCTTGTCATTCCGGAGGAATTACCCGTTATGTCGCGGAGGAGGGACAGGAAGAAGCCGACGTTCAGGAGCGGTCAGTGGGTATGGAATTGAGGGCAGCAGGAGCCGTAACCCGAACCCGTTCATTAGATTCCTATTATGTAAAAATGATTCCCGCTTCGGAACCGGACGAAATGACAGGAAGGAGTGTGTCCTTTGAGGAGGTAAAAGTGGTAGTACCTTCTCCACGTCATGTCGCCTTATCCGGGGCTTCCTCTTTCCAAACCGCTAAAGAAACCACACTAGGTAAGCTTAGAAGAGGGGTTTTTACCTTTAGTTTGGTTAAAGTATTAGAAGAAACTCCCGTTTCTTTGAGCTACTCCGAAATTATTACGCGGGTAAGAGCATTAGTTACCAATAAAGCGAATGACCAAATCCCCCAATTAGATGCAGAAGTAGCTTCCGATGCCGAGCATCTTTTTCTAAGCACTGTCAAAGCCAATAATAATTTGGGATATTTGCTTTATCATGATGTCAAAAACATTGGCGGTTGGGTGATTAATGCCGGACAACTTATGGGCATACAACCCAATCAAAAGGTATTCATATATAAACTCTCCGTTCAAGACCTAAAAGATAAAAACTCCTATTTAGGAACAGGAAGCGTAATGAGCGTAACTGGGGTTTATTCTATTATTGGAGCAAATCTTGACCTTGATACTACTAAGCAGTATAGGGTAGTCCTTACACCATCGCCCACCCCAAAATCCGGTTTTCTTGTTATCAGCGATGACCCTTCGGCTTCAGCCCTCATTCAGCAAGCTATGCAGTCGTCGATTACGGCGGGAAATTATGTTCGTTTCGTTACTCAACTTACAGAAGCAGATTTTGTGCTTTATGCCTACAAAGGAGAGTTTATGATAGGGGATAAGCTCGATGGAATGCCCAAAGAGAGGGGCGTGAATAAGCCTACCGTTCCGCTTACCACCCAAATCACAGGGTACTCTGCTGAAAATGCGGAGAGAGCCATCGCCTACGCAGAACACATAGGAAGATGGAAAAATACAATTGCCTTAGCCAATCCATCTTCTCAACTAGACTCCTCTCAATTTGTAGTAACGGTCTATCAGATTGGAGAAGACGGGACTCAAAGCCCCATCGGAGTACAATTATACAAAAACGAAAAAACAGGAAAACATCAAATGTCAAATATCGTTTTTAGCTATACAGATGATGACGTACTTCCC
>CAUJFT010000139.1 GCA_963169475.1 Bacteroidota bacterium
CTCGCAAGAAAAACTATTTGCTTCTCTAAATCTGAAATTATGCACGATACAATTATTGGACTTTTTATTAATCATTTTTTCTTTCATTAGAAATAAATCCTAATTTAGGACACTACCAAAAAATTCGGGTGTCGTAAAAGATTGTGTCGTAAATCGAATGGTATATTTTGTGATTATTTGGTAGTCAGCTATTTTAAACAAAGTATCCACTCATTGATGGCACCACCCTTTATATCTACTCGTACTTCATTCATAGCAATGAAAAGATATAGAATTAAGGTAAAATATCCCATCTTTCAATACCCTATCTGTCATAATTATTTTTCTGTGTCCATTTTGTGCCAAGAATTGCGAAAAAACTTCTTTTGTGTCCGTTTTGTGCCAGAATTTTTCAAAAAAAAATCCACGTATCTAATTGATAAACAATTATTTACGTGGATTAAAATTTGTACTTGTGGGCCCACCTGGGCTCGAACCAGGGACCACCTGATTATGAGTCAGGTGCTCTAACCGACTGAGCTATAGGCCCAAGTAGTTTCTATTTCAAAAAACGTTGCAAAATAAATGATTTTTTCCGAATTATGCAAAAAAATTTAAGAATAAATTATCTACTATTTATTAAAAACAAAAAATATGCAGTTTTTAAAAAAAAGGTTCCGGAGTTTTGGATATGCTATTGAGGGAATTATGGATATGGTATGCTCACAAACTCATGCACGAATCCACCTATTAGCAGTACTGATTATTACCGCTATGGGGATTTATGTTGGGCTTAGTTGGGCAGAGTGGTGCGGAATTATTACTTGTATGGGAATTGTATTATCCCTTGAAGCGGTCAATACTGCTATTGAACACCTAACAGACCTTGCTTCTCCAGAATATCATGAATTAGCCAAAAAAGCAAAAGACACCGCCGCAGGAGCAGTACTAATTAGTGTCATTTTTTGCGGAATTGTATGGGGAATTATCTTTATTCCTAAACTTTTACACTGAAAAACTTTCTCCACAAGCACAAGTACGAGAAGCGTTGGGGTTTTTAAAGTGAAAACCTTCCCCTTTAAGTCCACCAGTAAAATCTAACTCTGTACCAGCAAGGTATAATAGACTTTTCATATTTACCATCAGCCGGACACCGTTATCTTCAAATACTTGGTCGCCTCCCTGTGCCATATCATCAAAATCCAATTTGTAAACTAAACCCGAACAACCTCCTCCATCTACGCTAACCCTTAAAGCATGCTCAGGGGAGTAACCTCCTTCTTTACGAAGCCTCTCAATGTGTGTACGTGCAGTATCAGTTACAGTAATAAATATGGCGGACATAAGCGTTTAAATAAATATTTCTTCAGGTCTTATAACGAATTTCCTCCAAATAGGTTTTTAAAAAATAAAAGAAGAATATTCAGATGTTTTTTTAATATTGCATTTTTCTAAATAAAACCAGATGAAAAAGATTTTTTACATTTTATTTATCTTTCTACTAAACAATATTTACGCCCAACAATTGGGACTGATACCTGCCCCCGTGCATCTTACGCAACAAGCAGGTGTTTTTATCCTTGATAATCAAACATCTTTTGATATTTCAGATGATTTATTGAAAGACGAAAGGCAATATCTTATAGATTATCTCTATCAATATTATGCCAAAAGCTATACTAAAGACACAAAAGAAGCACGAAGAAGTGTGTCGTTTGGGCTAAATAAGTCTATGCCTGCTGAAGCCTATACACTTCGCATCACTCCAGAATTAGTTCAAATCGAAGGAGGGGGCAAAGCTGGGGTTTTTTACGGGATTCAGACTTTGATACAGCTACTACCCACTACTATTAGCCCTGAGCCAACCCTTCCTTGTATAGAAATTGAGGATTCTCCTCGTTTTAGATGGAGAGGAATGCACTTAGATGTATGCCGACACTTTTTTCCGCCGGAATTTATCAAAAAATATATAGATATCATTGCTTCTTATAAAATGAATACCTTTCATTGGCATCTCACAGATGACCAAGGTTGGCGGATTGAAATCAAGAAATACCCACTTCTCACCGCCGTAGGAGCATGGAGAAATGGAACGATGATTGGGCGTTATAGCGACCACCGATATGATACCCTCCGCTATGGCGGGTTTTATACACAAGCACAAATACGCGAAATTGTAGCCTATGCCCAAAAACGGCATATTACTATTGTTCCTGAAATTGAGATGCCCGGACATGCTGTAGCTGCAATTGCTGCGTATCCGTTTCTTTCTTGTACGGGGGAGCAAGTAGAAGTTGGAAAAAAGTGGGGGGTGGAAGAAAATGTTTTATGTCCTACAGAAGATACATTCGGCTTTTTGGAAGGAGTATTAACAGAAGTAATGGATTTGTTTCCGGGTAAATATATTCATATTGGTGGAGACGAAGTTCCCAAAATTGCATGGAAAAAATCAAATTTCTGTCAAGAGCTGATAAAGAAAGAAAAATTAAAAGATGAACATGGGCTTCAAAGCTATTTTATCCGAAGGATAGAGCGATTTATTCATTCCAAAGGGCGGCAAATTATTGGGTGGGATGAAATTCTTGAAGGAGGGCTTGCTCCTAATGCAGCAGTAATGAGTTGGAGGGGGACAGAGGGAGGAATAGCGGCGGCAAAACAAGGTCATTTTGCGGTAATGAGTCCCGGTTCTCATTGTTATTTTGACCATTATCAAGGAAATCCCGCCAATGAACCGCTTGCTTTTGGGGGTTATACTACCGTAGAGAAAACATATAGCTATGAGCCTATTCCCAAAGGTCTCAACCCGGACGAGGCCTCTTACATTATGGGTGCTCAAGGAAATATATGGACAGAATATATCCTTACTCCAGAACATGTAGAATATATGGCTCTTCCCAGAATGGCAGCATTAGCAGAGGTGGTATGGAGTCCGGCTGCAAACCGGAACTTTTCATCATTCAAAAACCGACTAGCCGCCCATTTTAGACTATTAGATATGCACAAGATAAATTATTCCCGCTCTATTTTTGAGGTTAAAACGAGCTTAAAACCCGGAAGGGAACAAAAGGGAATAGAAGTAGGATTACAAACTATTGCAAGTGGGGGCGAAATTCTATACGGGTTTAATAATAACGCTCCGAATATAAGCTATAAAGAACCTTTTTTATTAGAAAAAAGCGGCTTAATCACGGCGGTTTATACAGAAAAGGGAGAACCTAAAGGAAAGCCTGTCATCACAGAGTTTTTATTTTCAAAATCTACCGGACGACGCATAGTACTCGAAGAAGATGCATCGGAAAGTTATCCCGGAGACGGAGCCTTCACGCTTGTAAACGGAATATATGGAAGCCCTGAATATTTTGGTTTTCAGTGGTTAGGGTGGAGCGGAAAGGATATGCAGGCGGTTATCCATTTAGATAAAGAGGAAATAGTTCACAGTGTACAGGTTGGCTATCTGGATAGGAAAGAAAGCTGGATACACCCTCCTTCTGCAATTCGCATATTTGTTTCCTTAGATAACCAAACATTTAAGGAAATAGCCGTGCTTAATACGAACGACATTGCTGACCAGCCCCGAAAAATTGTACTGAATTTTGAGCCTATCCAGACAAATTATATCAAGGTTATCGCGGAGCACGCCGGCAAAATCCCCAATGGCTTCCCCGGTGCAGGGGAAAAAGCGTGGTTATTTATTGATGAAATTGGGGTAGAGTGAAAAAACCGGAAGTAGTTACAGAAATAATTAGACACAGATTTCTCCTTTGAGTGTAGCACTGCTAGACTCCGTGATTTTCACAAGGCAATAATCCCCAAAATTCAACCCTTCTTTTTTCGGGAAGACCACCATTTTATTTTGGTCTGTTCTTCCGCAAAAATCATTGGTAGAGCGTTTAGAGTTACTTTCAATCAAAACCTTACGAATCTTTCCTATCTCTCTAAGATTACTTTCTTTAGAGTGAATGTTTTGTAATTCGATGACCGCTTGAAGTCTTCTTTTTTTGGACTCTTCACTCACATCATCTTTCATTCTTTTTGCTGCCGGGGTATTGGGTCTTTCCGAGTAGGCAAAAGTAAAAGAATAATCAAAATTTACCGCCTTCATTAAGGAGAGAGTATCCTCATGTTCGGATTCGGTTTCAGAGCAAAAGCCGGTAATAATATCCGACGAAATCCCACAGTCGGGCATTATTTCGCGGATTTTTTTTATTTTATTTAGATACCACTCCCTTGTATAACCTCTGTGCATCAACTCCAATATTCGGCTATTTCCGGACTGAACAGGGAGATGAATATATTTACAAATGTTTTCATATTTTGCCATCGTATAAAGCACCTCTTCGGTAATGTCTTTGGGGTGAGAGGTGGAGAACCTTACCCGCAAATCTGGGTGTATTAGTGCTACTTTTTCAAGAAGACCCGCAAATGAGCAATTCTCTCCGGTCTCTTCGTCATGATATTTGTAGGAGTCCACATTTTGCCCAAGCAACGTAACCTCTTTGTAGCCATTTTCTACCAAGTCTCTACATTCATTTACGATAGATTGCCAGTCGCGGCTTCGCTCTCTACCTCTTGTAAAAGGAACTACGCAAAAAGTACACATATTGTCGCAACCTCTCATGATAGTTACGAATGCACTTACTCCATTAGTGTTAAGCCTTACAGGAGCTATCTCGGCGTATGTTTCTTCACGCGAAAGGAGTACGTTTACTCCTTTTTGTCCACCTCCAGCCTCACTTACCAAGCGCGGTAAATCGCGATAGGCATCTGGACCCACTACCATATCCACCAATTTTTCTTGTTCCAAAAGTTTTACCTTAAGTCTTTCTGCCATGCAGCCTAACACTCCAACCAATAAATCAGGACGCTGTTTTTTTGCCTGCCGGAGCGACCTAAGACGATTCCACACTTTAGACTCTGCATTTTCGCGGATACTACATGTATTGATAAATATCAAATCTGCCAGAGACTCCTCTGTCGTAAACCCGTAGTTCATTTCTTTTAGTACAGAAGCTACGATTTCGGTATCCGAAAAATTCATCTGACAGCCGTAGGTCTCTATGTAAGCCAATCTTTCCGACTCTCCTTCTCCTTCTCCGGAATATGCCATTCCTTGCTTATCTTCCTCTATCTTTTTTTCTAAAGCAAGGGGATTAAACGTTTTTTGAGTGATTTTATCGCGCATATACTATAAACGTAAAAACTATAAGAGGACATTTTATATCGTTTTTATGACACCTCTCTAAAAAATTAGGTATAAACCCTCTTATCTACAACCGTGAATATATCTCCAAATGAGCGGGCAAAAGTACGAAAAATAAGAGATTATCCAAAATATGTTACATTTATACTGTAGGGAAATTTTTCCTTTTCGGTAAAAACAAGTAGCTTTGCAAAAAAAACAGCAAAATGATAGACTTACAAAAATACACTGTAAAGCCTCTAAAAACGAGAATTTATGTTCCAGAGGATTATAAAATAGACTCATGGGATAGTTTGAAACCTTACTTTGAACGGCTATTAGACCAAAATCCCGACTCTAAGGAAGCATTAGAGAGGTATCTATTAGCGGTTAATGAAATAGATGCTATTGTAGATGAAGAAGTCGCTTGGCGTTATATTCACATGACTTGCGATACCCAAAATGAAAAAAACACCTCTGATTACCAATATTTTGTTCAAGAAATATTACCTCACGTCAGCATTTATTCCGACAAATTGAATCGGAAAATTATGGAAAATCCTTTTGTAAGAGCACTTGACCTTGATTATTACAAGACTTTTTTTCGTTCTCTAAAAAATGAAATCTCTTTGTTTCGG
>CAUJFT010000140.1 GCA_963169475.1 Bacteroidota bacterium
AGAGTTACCTTAGATGCTTGTATTATGGATGACAATTTCAATATTGGTTCCGTTGCTTGTTTAGAACATATCGTTCACCCTATTTCTGTAGCGCGGGCAGTAATGGAAAAAACGCCCCATGTCATGCTTGTTGGAGAGGGAGCACTGACCTTTGCGTTATCACAAGGCTTCAAAAAAGAAAACCTTTTAACGAAAGAGAGCGAAGCAGAGTGGAGAGAATGGTTAAAAACCAGCCAATATAATCCACCTATCAATATCGAAAATCACGATACCATCGGAATGATAGCCTTAGATAAAAACGGAAATCTTTCGGGTGCTTGCACTACAAGCGGGCTTTCTTACAAAATGCACGGGAGAATTGGAGATTCACCCATTATTGGTGCCGGGCTTTATGTGGACAATGAGATAGGAGCAGCAACTGCTACCGGACACGGAGAAGAGGTTATCCGTATTGCGGGTTCACATTTAGTCGTAGAGCTAATGCGTCAAGGATATTCTCCTCAAAAAGCATGTGAGGAAGCCGTAAAAAGGGTAATAGCCAATCAGAAAAGGAGGAATAAGCATATCAAGGATATTCAGATTGGATTTATTGCACTCAATAAAAAAGGAGAAACAGGAGCTTTTTGTATTCACCCCGGATTTAACTATGCTCAATATGACATAAAAGGAAATCGCCTATTAGATGCTACGGACGCAAAAGTTCAGTAGGTTACAAATCATTGAGAAAGGTAGTGAGTGGGCTACTTGGTCGCGCGCCGGAGAAGGGCTTTACAAAGCCCGTCTCAAACGCCATACGCCCGGCTTCTACTGCCATGCGAAAAGCCTTTGCCATTATGGTGGGATTGCCCGCAACAGCAATTGCAGTATTAACAAGAACTGCATCTGCCCCCATTTCCATTGCTTCTGCTGCATGAGAAGGGCTTCCGATTCCAGCATCAATCACTACCGGAATATTACTTTGCCCAATAATAATCTCCAGCATAGCACGCATTTGTAATCCTTTTGCACTTCCGATAGGCGCGCCCAAAGGCATAACTGCTGCTACTCCAACCTCTTCTAACCTTTTGCATAATACAGGGTCGGCGTGAACGTAAGGTAAAACCACAAAGCCGGATTTTACCAAAGATTCTGCCGCTTTTAATGTTTCTATGGGGTCGGGCATGAGGTATTTTGGGTCAGGGTGAATCTCCAATTTTAGCCAATTAGTCTCTAAGGCTTCGCGTGCAAGTTCGGCCGCAAATATCGCCTCGTTAGCATTTCTTACCCCCGAGGTGTTCGGCAATAAATGGATATGAGGGTGTTTGAGATGTATCAAAATATCGTCTTCTTTATCATTCATATCAATCCTTTTTAGGGCAACGGTAATTAACTCTGACCCGGAAGCCAATAAGGCGGATTCCATCTCTTGACTATTTTTAAACTTTCCCGTTCCGGTAAATAGACGGGATTGAAATATTTTATCTGCAATTTTAAGCATATTTGCGCGCTTTGTTCTTTGATTTGCTTAGGCAATAACCCTCAAGGTTTCCTTTACGGCTTTTACTTTTTGAATTAATGTGTCTTTATCTTTTTCAAGAATGGTAACGTGTCCCATTTTACGAAAAGGTTTAGTATGTGTTTTCCCATAAAAATGAGGGTAAACCCCTTCTATTTTTAAGGCATCTTCTACCCCTTGATAGATGACTGCTCCTTGATACTTGGGTTCGCCCAATAGGTTCAACATCGCCGAGGCATGAAGCGGGTGTGTAGAGCCTAAGGGAAGGTTTAATATTGCCCGTAGATGTTGTTCATATTGTGAGGTAGCATTAGAGCGAATCGTGTGATGACCAGAGTTATGAGGGCGCGGAGCGAGTTCATTTACAAGAATTTCGCCCTTTTTATCCAAAAACATTTCTACTGCCATAATCCCGATATAGCCTAACTTCTTGACAATTTCTGTCGCAATGCTAACCACTCTTTTCTCTTCTTCTTCCGATAGTTCTGAGGGCGAGAAAAGATATTCCACCAGATTTTCTGTTGGGTGAAAAACCATTTCAATAGTAGGAAAAACGGCAATTTCTCCACTAAGATTACGGGCTACAATCACCGCAATTTCCTTTTGAATCTCCACACAAGTTTCCAAGACCGAAGGAGCGTCAAAGGCGTAGGCAAGGTCTCCTATACTTTTCAGAATGTGTACTCCTTTTCCATCATACCCGCCTTTCCCTAACTTTTGCACTAGGGGAAAACGGTTAACTTCCCGAACTACCTCATTTCTATTTTGAGTAATCCGATAGGGGGCTGTGGGGATTTTATGTTGAGTAAACCATTGTTTCTGCGTACATTTATCCTGAATCATACGAATAGTAGCAGGAGCAGGATAAATTTTCTTTCCTTCACTTTCCAATTTTTCAAGGGCATCTACGTTTACATTTTCAATCTCAATAGTAATGATGTCAAGGTCTTCCCCGAAGCGATACACCGTATCAAAATCGGTTAAAGAGCCTACCTGAAAGTTTTTGGTAAGGGCGCTACAAGGCGCTTGAGAATCGGGGTCAAGAATATGGATATTTAAGTTGAAATCAATCGCGGCTTGAAGAAGCATACGTCCTAATTGTCCTCCTCCCAAAATCCCAATCTGTAAATCTCTGTAAAAGTATTTATTATACATATACTGCGTTAAGGTAATACTTGTAGAAAAATGTGGCTTTTGGGTTAAACCAAAATCGGGGTAAAATTACATAAAATTTCTCATTTAAGTTTTATACGCTTATAGCCCGCTCTCATTCTTTATTTGTTAGAATAATGATAATGAATAACTTATCCTCTAATATTAAATTAGTTTAGCAACGGACTTTAATTAGGTTTTGGCAAATAATCACTATAGTATAAATGTAATACAAAAGTCCGTTTTTTTATAGAAAAGGTGTTTTTTGTATTACATTTATTAGGTCTCATTAAAACCTTAAGCAATCAATATTCAAACAACAATAATCTTATGATTATTTGGAGGTTAGGCGAGTTCTTTTTCAATCTCTTGTTTGATAAATTCGGAAAAATCTGTTGCTGTCATGCTACCAATGTCTCCCTCTTTTCTTTTACGGATAGATACAGAGTTGCTTTCAGCTTCTTTTTCTCCAATAATAAGCATAAAAGGATATTTGGCAACTTCCGCATCTCTGATTTTTTTTCCAATAGTCTCATTTCTGTCGTCCACACTTGCACGAATCCCCAAATTGCGGAGATTCAAGGAGACTTGATGGGCATATTGTTCAAACCTCTCCCCAATAGGCAAAACGATGACTTGCTCGGGGGTAAGCCATAAGGGAAAATCTCCGGCAGTATGCTCAATCAGCACAGCTACAAATCTCTCCAGAGACCCAAAAGGCGCGCGGTGAATCATCACCGGACGATGTGGTTGATTGTCAGAGCCTATATATTCCAACTCAAAACGATTGGGGAGTTGGTAATCCACTTGTATCGTTCCAAGTTGCCATTTTCTACCAATGGCATCTCTTACCATAAAATCTAATTTGGGTCCATAAAAAGCGGCTTCACCCAATTCTGTGATAGTTTTAAGCTCTTTTTCGGCGGCTGCCTCTATAATAGAACGCTCTGCAAGCTCCCACTGCTCATCAGTACCAAAATATTTTTCGGGTTTTTCGGGGTCGCGTAAGGAAATTTGGGCAACATAATCTTCGAATTTCAGTACTTTAAAAATGTAAAGTACAATATCAATCACCTTTTTAAACTCTTCTTTTACTTGGTCGGGGCGGCAAAAAATATGCGCATCATCTTGGGTAAAGCCCCTCACACGGGTAAGCCCATGTAGCTCCCCACTTTGTTCATAGCGATAGACTGTCCCAAATTCTGCTAAACGCAGGGGTAGTTCCCGATACGAACGGGGTCGCGAGGCATATATTTCGCAGTGGTGAGGGCAGTTCATGGGTTTAAGCATAAAAAGCTCTCCCTCTTCGGGGGTTTCTATAGGTTGAAAAGAATCCTTGCCATACTTTTCCCAATGTCCGGAGGTTTCATACAATTTTTTATTCCCGATATGAGGAGTTACTACTTGAAGATACCCATAGGCTTCTTGCACTTTTTTAAGAAACTCCACCAATGTTTCTCTCAGACGTGCTCCTTTGGGTAACCACAACGGCAATCCCATTCCTACTTTTTCAGAAAAAGTAAACAACTCCAGCTCTTTACCAAGTTTTCGGTGGTCTCTTTTTTTTGGGTACAGCCAACGTTAAATGATGAAATACAAAGAGTTTTTTTTTTGGGAATAAATTACAATAACAACGCTAATGCA
>CAUJFT010000141.1 GCA_963169475.1 Bacteroidota bacterium
AGGCTACACCCTTGCCCGGACTTATCGTGTTTTTAATGACTCAACACGCCCTTATGGTATTTTGAATGGGGGGAAACCGTTTCCTTATACTTATGATAGGCGGCATAATATCTCCTTAGTTGCTACTTATGAGATGAACAAAATCCAAATAGGGACGGCTACCATTTATCCGCGTCCAGTAACAATATCAGGAGTGTTTGTTTATGGAACGGGGAATGCGTTTACTCCCCCTACTGCTTATGCAGGATTACTTTCATTGGCACAGTTTTACACTGTTTATGGGAGCAGAAATAGTGCGCGAATGGAAGATTATCATCGGATAGATGTTTCTATGACACTTCATGGGAAAAAGACCAAAAAATTTCACTCTAATTGGGTGATTTCTGTCTATAATGTTTATAACCGCTTGAACCCCTATTTTTACTACTTCCCTCAAGACTTCAAACCTAATGGAGAAATTGTAACTAAGGCTATGAAAGTAGTAGTATTCCCAATCATTCCTTCTATTACATGGGATTTTGAGTTTTAGTTTTTTTTCATAGTACACAGCCCTATCCCTTACTTTCTTTTTGCCACAACCACCATCTCTTCTCCTATCTTTAAAGAGGACAGAAGTTTGTAAGCAATATTATGAAAGAAAACCAAGAGTTTGAGCTGCCATAATGGGCGGGAGGTCATGGTATTAAAATATTGTTGCCTTTCGGCGGAATTCATTGCCTCTCCTTCTGTTCCCGTTGTTTTCTTATCTTTCCTTTTTTTGAACCAAGGGAAAACCACAAACATAAAAAAGGTTTTTAGTTCAAGCGTAGATTTTATGACTTCTACCTCAAATCCATAAGGTTCTAAAAGGCGGGTTAAGGTTTTGGGTGTAAAATAATTCACATGGTCTAAGGATATCATAGGCCATGTATCTTTCATTTTTTTAGCAATAAAGCTATCAATCTGCGGCACCTGAATAAAGAGATGCCCACCTCTTCTAACAACCTTTGTGCATTTTTCTATAAATTTGTGTCCATCGTCAATATGCTCTAATACGTCCCACATCGTAAGAACATCAAATTGCTCTTTTTCTTCCAAGTCATAAAAATTAATATCATCTACGGGCAGCCCCAAATCTTGGGTACAATAAGTATGAAGATGCTTTGCGATTTCAATGCCGTAAATATTATACCCTAATTCTTTCCCTGCAAGCAAAAAATGTCCCCATCCACACCCAAGGTCAAACAACTTACTACCGGGCAGGTGATAGTGAGAGATAAGCTCAAATTTTAACTTCTGCCGCTGAATCTTTACCCAATTATTTCCCTTCCTGACCTGCTCGAGTACTGTCTCTCCTTTATACTTCGTATAATCAATCTCCTTACGATAGTAAGGGGGTAGGAAGATAAAACTACATTTAGTGCATTGGTATAAGTTAAAATCCGTATCTCTATGGACGGTCATATACGGCGTAAAGTCTGCTGTATTTTGATTTCCGCATACAATACACTTTGCGGATTCAAGTACCTGCTTGTTAGGTTCGAGCATCGGTTTTGGGGAGAGTAGTTATTAAAATGATTATTCTATGGATTGAGTGTTAGGGGTCAGCGACTCTCTAACCTTCATAAGGGCTTTACCTAGCAAGTTGAGTCCTTTCCATTTTTCGGGATTATACGCATCTGGATTTTCTTCCGACATTCCTATTCCCCAAATTGTATCTACTGGGCTTGCCTCTACAAGGGTTTTATCTCCTGTTTCAAGCAGGTAATCCTTTAAATTAGGGTTTTGGGTGAATTTATGGTAATTTCCTTCATATACGATTCGTTCGCGATGATGTAGCCATTCTGTCTCATCAAACCCTTGTACTAGTCGTCCCAATTGTTTCTGTACAGAGGGTTTTTCTGATTGTAGGATTTGTTCAGCGGTTTCGTCATCACAGAAAAGTTTGGCTTTACTATACATCATAAATTGTTCTGCACAGTTAAAAGTAATCCCGTTCACACTAAAAGAGGAAGGGTGCCATTGGGAAAGAGGATGCTCTTTTTTCCAAAAAAGAAGTAATTCTGCCATAACCTTAACTATTTTTTGAACCGTATATTTAACTACCATTAAGACCGTCTTCCATACAAAATGCTCAACGGTTTACGATTATCGCGAAGGAATTTTCGGTGTAATTCTCTCCATTTCACGATTTCAGGACCTACGGTCTTGATGCTGCAATAGTCGTATAATTTTCCTGCCATCTCTGGATTTTGGGCAAGCCAATAAAGATTTCGATTCACCGCCTCCATAATCCCTTGATTCTCCGTAATAAATCGTTTCTTTTTTAGCAGTTCCCCTGTAAGATAAGCGTTATCGTTGAGCCAAAAGGCATTTTTCATCAATTCTACCACAAGCTCGGGGTTTTCTTTTAGATATTTGGTATCTGCAATTGGGAGAGAAAGATAGGTTGTATTCAAAGTACGGATTTTTTGTTTTTCAAAAATATCTCTTAGAGAGCGTTCGGAATCCCACTTTTTTTCCATCTCTAACGAATCAAGCATTCCATTTTTATCTAAATCTGCGAGCGTAAAGTTTTCTTTATTAAAATAAAAAATAAACTCATCAGGAAATAACCCCAATTCTTCCTTACTCAACATTTTATTTTTATCGGTATCTGCCGTAACAAATCTGGCAGATTTATACCATTGTTCGATTTTATTGCGGATATCTATTTGCGCAAAACCTTGGGCAGAAAGCCCTATCAGTATTAGCAAAAATATCGTTAGAGAATGTTTTGTCATTTTATAGATGATTTCTTTTTCAGATTTCAGGCTGCAAATATACAAAATCTGCCTCAAACAAGATAGATTTATCTTCAAAGTTTCCGAATAAGTAGGATAAAGCCTTCTTCTGGTTCTCGTTTTTATACAAAATTTGAGTATCTATGGAGGGATATTTTTTGAAGCGAAATAGAATAAATAGATGATATCATGTAAATTTTCCTTTCCGAGTTTTATTGCTTTTTTTCAAGTAAGGCTGAAGCGGCAAGAACATACCCATATATTCCTAATCCGGCAATCATGCCATCACAAGCAGCAGACAAAACGGAGTGTCTCCTGAAAGCCTCCCTTTTGTAAATATTCGAAATATGTACTTCTATTTTGGGGATATTTAGCAAGAGTAGTGCGTCAAAAATGGCATAGCTGTAATGGGTGAATGCGCCGGCATTTATAATTAATCCGGTGTTTTCATTTCCCCATAAAGTATGGAGG
>CAUJFT010000142.1 GCA_963169475.1 Bacteroidota bacterium
TGATTATGTCAATAATTCGGAGCATCTCGGGGAAGTAGTTCAAAAAGTAAGGGGGGAGCTTTACGGATTATTTTGAAAAAAAAGATTTCGGATTTGCAGAATCGGAAATATAGTCGTAAATTGCGCCCGTTTTCGGTGAATTAGCAGACAAAATTTTTGTAATTGACTGAAAACAAATGAGTTGAATTTTGACTAAGCATTTTTCAAATTTTTGAATCATAATGAATAAAGGTAAAGTTGTTCAAGTAATTGGTCCGGTTTTAGACGTGGAGTTTTCCGGCGAAGGGTCAGTGTTGCCCAAAATTTTTAACTCCTTGGAGCTAGTACGTAAAGATGGTTCCGTTCTTGTACTTGAAGTACAGCAGCACTTAGGCGAAAGTCGTGTAAGAACTATTGCGATGGATTCATCAGATGGTATTGAGCGGGGTATGGAGGTTACAGATACCGGCTCTCCTATTTCTGTTCCCGTAGGAGAATCTATTCGTGGTCGTCTGTTTAATGTAACTGGAACCGCTATTGACGGACTGCCTCAACCAGAGGTAAAAAACTTTTATCCTATTCACCGCCCTGCTCCTAAGTTTGAAGACCTTACTACTGAACCTGAAGTTTTGTTTACAGGGATTAAAGTCGTAGATTTGCTTGCTCCCTACAAAAAAGGAGGGAAAATTGGTCTCTTCGGGGGTGCCGGAGTAGGAAAAACGGTATTGATTCAAGAGCTAATTAACAATATCGCTATGCGTTACAATGGATTCTCTGTATTTGCAGGAGTGGGAGAGCGTACCCGTGAGGGGAATGACCTTCTCCGTGAAATGATTGAATCTAACGTAGTAAAATACGGAGAAGCCTTCCACAAGACAATGAAAAATGGTTGGGGCTTAGACCAAGTAGATATGAAATTGTTGGAAGATTCTCAATGTACGATGGTGTTTGGTCAAATGAATGAGCCTCCGGGAGCCCGCGCCCGTGTAGCCTTAACGGGTCTTACGATTGCAGAATATTTCCGCGATGGAGAGCCTACTGATGCTAAGGGACGCGACATACTTTTCTTCGTAGATAATATCTTCCGCTTTACTCAAGCTGGGTCAGAAGTATCTGCACTTCTTGGGCGTATGCCTTCGGCGGTGGGTTACCAACCTACACTTGCCTCTGAGATGGGAGTATTACAAGAACGTATTACTTCTACGAAAAGAGGTTCTATCACTTCTATACAGGCGATTTATGTACCGGCAGACGACTATACTGACCCCGCACCTGCGACCACTTTCGCCCACCTTGATGCAACTACCGAACTTTCTAGGGCACTTTCTGCATTAGGGATTTACCCCGCAGTGGACCCGCTAACCTCTACTTCTCGTATTCTTCAACCAGATATCGTAGGGGAAGCGCATTATTCTTGCGCCCAAAGAGTAAAACAAATCTTACAAAAATATAAAGACCTTCAAGATATTATCGCAATTCTTGGAATGGATGAACTTTCTGATGAAGACCGTCTTGTGGTTTCTCGTGCACGTAAGATTCAACGTTTCCTCTCTCAACCGTTCTACGTAGCAGAACAGTTCACTAATCTACCCGGTCAGTTTGTTCCTATTGAGGATACGATTCGTGGATTTAATAAAATCATGGACGGAGAATATGATTCTCTGCCCGAAATGTCTTTCTACCTTGTAGGAGGAATCGAACATGCAGTAGAAAAGAGTGCGGCTCTATTAGCCGAAGTAAAATAAAACAATCAAATGACAGGTGGTTTTTTTCGGAATACTACCTGTCATTTTCTATATTAAAATATCCTGACATTTTAGCGTATCATTAATAAGATGGCATCATTTAAGTTGGAAATTATCACGCCTGAAAAAAAAGCATTTTCGGGAAATGTGGAGTCTGTTAAGTTGCCCGGAGTAAATGGGAGTTTTGCCGTTCTTTCCCTTCATGCTCCTTTGATTTCTTCTTTAGAAAAGGGAATCGTTGAAGTAATAGAGGAAAACGGGAATAAATTGCGCTTTACTACAGAAGCCGGAGTAGTGGAAGTTCTCAACAATAATGTAATAGTACTCGTTGAAAAAGTACTAAATGACCCTAAAGCCGAAGCCTAATAATGGAACCATGCTTTTTTTGAAACCTTATGGAAGTATATTTCCGTAAGGTTTTTATGTTTTCTTAATGGATACCCAATATAGGTATATGTCTTAAATTTTCTGCATTAATTTGTGTGGTATTTAGGATTTTATGGATTGATAGTCGTTGATTTGGTTATATCCGGAAATCAATTTATTTTTATCGTAACTAAACTTTGTATGAGTAGAAAAATTGTAATTATAGATTTTGGTTCTCAATATACGCAGCTAATTGCGCGGAGAGTTCGTGAGCAAAATGTGTATTGTGAGATAGTGCCCTTTTATCACCCACCGGTAATCCAACCGGAAATTGCGGGTATTATTCTTTCCGGAAGTCCTGCCTCCGTTAATCAAGCAGACGCGCCTGACTTCCCTCTTGAAAACTACATCGGGAAACTTCCGTTATTAGGAGTTTGTTACGGGGCGCAACTTATTAGCAAAAAACTAGGGGGTAAGGTGGAAAATGCAGACAAAAGGGAGTATGGAAGAGCTGGATTAATCCAAAATCATACTTCAGTCCTGCTACATCAAATGGGTACAAAGTCTCAGGTATGGATGAGCCACGGAGATACCATAACGGCTATTCCTAAAGCCTACCGCGTTACGGGAAGTACAGACGATGTTTTGTATGCCGCATTTGAGCATGAGTTTCTTCCGGTGTTTGGAGTTCAATTTCATCCAGAGGTAACTCATTCTTTGCAGGGAGCGCAATTAATCCGTAATTTTCTTTTTGATATTTGTGGGTTAATGCCGGATTGGACTCCTGCCACTTTTGTAGAAACTACAGTTCAGGAGCTTAAAGCAAGCATTGGTAATCACAAGGTAATTTGTGGGCTGTCGGGCGGGGTTGATTCTACAGTTGCCGCTACGCTTGTTCATCATGCAATCGGGCATAATCAAACTTGTATTTTCGTGGATAATGGACTGCTCCGCAAAGGAGAATTTGAGCAGGTGCTTTCTGATTATCGGCATTTAGGGCTGAATGTTATTGGGGTAGATGCCTCCGAGAGATTTCTGTCTGCCTTATCCGGAATTGCCGACCCGGAGCAGAAAAGAAAAGCAATCGGAAGAGTGTTTATTGAGGTGTTTGAGCAAGAGGCTAAAAAGATTGAGGGTGTTACGTATTTGGTTCAGGGTACGATTTATCCAGATGTGATCGAGAGCGTTTCGGTAAAGGGTCCTTCTGTTACGATAAAGTCGCATCATAATGTAGGAGGACTACCAGAAAAAATGCACCTTAAAGTAGTAGAACCCTTAAAATATTTATTTAAAGACGAGGTAAGAAGAGTAGGGCGCGACCTCGGATTAAGAGAAGATTTTGTAGGCAGGCACCCCTTTCCGGGACCAGGTCTTGCTATTCGGATTCTTGGAGATATTACTTCCGAAAAACTTTCTCTTCTTAAAGAGGCAGATAGTATTTTTATAGAAGCCCTTAGAGAATACGAGTTATACGACAAAGTATGGCAGGCATTCGTTGTTCTTTTGCCGGTACAATCTGTAGGAGTAATGGGAGATGAAAGAACGTATGAAAATGTGGTAGCACTTCGGTCTGTAGGGAGTAATGACGGAATGACCGCCGATTGGTCGCATTTGCCTTATGAGTTTCTGGCTTATGTTTCCAATAAAATTATCAATGGCGTAAAGGGTATCAATCGGGTGGTGTATGATATCAGCTCTAAGCCCCCTGCTACTATAGAGTGGGAATAGGTAGTTGCTAATCTTATCTTGCGTCCTTGTTGATTTTTTTATCAACAAGAACGGAAGAGTATTTGAGAGGAGTGGAGTTAATTTATCTTATTATTCTTTTGCTGACATTTTAGCATCTAATCTTTGGGCTTCTTCTATTCAATGAGGTGGGGTAAAAAGATTTTGGGACTTCTGCCTTTTTTATAGACATAAGCCGCTATTTTATTGCTAATTATCAAGAGATGGTTTTCTGGCGTAAGGCAGGGTGTTATTATTTTCTTTTTTTACAAGAACTTTCGTAATTGTTTTTCTTTGAATCTGGAAGGTCTCTGTTACAACCTTTATTGGATACATTATATCGCTTTTATCGTAATACCTAATATCTGCACTAAGTATAAGTATTTTTTCAGAAATATTGATTACTTTAAAACTTGATATCCGTAGGATTAAATCTTCATGTCTTGTAGAAGACTCTAAATATTGCTGGGAAAAAATTTGAGTGGAATCATTGTCGCGCCTAAGCTCTACAAAGGGAATCGGTGTTTTTTCTACTAATAAAGAAATGGTGTCTCCCCTTTGCTTTCCATAAGAGTCGTAATAAAAATCTATGTGGATAGTTTTTCCGATTATTGTACTATCTATATCAACATTTTTCAAATACAGAATATCTGATATTTGATCATCTTTATTAAATTGGCTAAATAGTTGATGATTGAATACAACAAAAACAAGTAGCAATATTTTGGGGATACGTTTAGAATATAGGTCTATAAATGACAATAGTGTCAAAAACATATCATTTATTTTAGCAAGTACAAAACATATTGAGTGTTCAGCGTTTTTTTCTTACAACCCCTAAATCCTAATAGAGAGTATAAGACATAAAAAACATAGCAAAACTTGTTCCAAAAACGATATGCTATCATGTAGCAAAACGGATATTACATACTTATGTATGTACATATCTGTAAAAAACTAAGAAGATAAAACTGAATAAAATTATTGATTATCAAATGTTTGAATAAAAAAACACGGTATTCGTTTTTTTACTCAATCGTACTTAATATAATAAACGATTTGTTTTTAATAATTGAATAAATATAATGTAGCGCGTGGGACAAACTGCAAGGGTGTAACGCTTTATTATACACCCTTTTGATAAAATAATACACTAAAACTTACACACCAAATTGAGAAAGATGGTGTTCTAAGTGTTTATAAAATAGATTGTTCCATTCTGTTTTATTCAATCGTCCAAACGAAAGAGATTCTTTTCCCTCGAAATAACCCTCTCCTAACATTGAGGTTTTTTGGATGTATTCAATCAGCCTCTTCTTCTCTATCTCGAATTCTTTTTCTTCAAGCATAAGAAAAGCCGGTGCAGTTCTCGTATTTTTGGGGTATTCCTTCTCGCTTACTACGGTGTTTTTGACAAAGATTTTAAGCATTATGCGGGTAAAATATCCCGGCTTGGGGTGTATATTTTCGAATGCCATTTCGTAAGTTACATTACAATGGGCTAACATTTGGGCTACATTCATTTTGCCCCATAGTGGTTGAGAAGAAGGTTTTAGATTCCGGATTCTTTCAATTAACTTATCCGCGACCTCTTGAGAGAAGATATTTGGTAATGCCATTTTTTTACTTTTTGAAAAACGAATTTCCATTTGCCGGCAAAGGTACAAATTTCCTATATTTTGCGTAGTATCCTTTATGAAATATTTTTATTAAAAAATGATATTTTTAATGGTTATTTTAAAGTTGCCACCTTCTCCCCTCCCCGCTTAATACACTTGGTGTAATCTTAAAAATAATGTTAATCTTAATAGGTGTCGAATCGAATATAAATCTTGAATTTCTTAAATAGGGCAATACAAAGATTACAAAAAAGCTAATTATTTAAAAAAAATTTGGTGAATATGAATTAAACCTATACCTTAGTCATCATTTTTTATTATGATTTTCAATATATAACAAAACGCCAATGAAAAAATTAATGTTATTGACCGGTTTTTTAGTGTTTTCATCGTTTGCGATGTACGCTCAATTAATTTTGAAAGAGGTAGGAGCAGATGCCGCCTTACCAAGGGTTGTAAAAGAATATTCTCGGGCATCTTTCCTTTCGCTCTCACCCGATGACCAATTAAGAGAAGAGCATTATATCATTAAAGACCTCGTAAACCTCTATGAGGTTCCTGCTGTGAGAGAGGATAAGTTTTATCTTAAACCTTCGGAGTTTTATGGGTTTCCAAAGGAGCGAAAACTGCATATTCTCCGTAATCCGGAGCTATATTTAGTTATTCCTGACTCGGAATCTCTACCACAAATTGTTATAAAGGAGGCTTTGTTTAGGGAGCTTACCCCGGAAAAACAAGCCAATATCTTAAATGATAAAGCCTACAAGATTGAAAAATAATGATACTTATCACCTTAATAAAAAAGTAAAATATGAAAAGAAATATATACTTATTCTTAGTTTTGGGTACCTTTATAGGGTTTTTTAACCCATTACAAGCGCAACCGGGTGTGTGTAATGCTGGAGGTTGTGCAGGAGGAACGTTGTGGGGGGCAGCCCAAACAACGGTAAGCCCAACGTTTGTACCCTCTGTAGGGGCAACGTTTGGAGGGGAGTATAATTTATATAATGTAACCGCCGGAATGCAGTATGAGTGGTCATTGTGTGCAGCGGACGGAGCAACTAACCCTACGGGAGATGCACAATTGACCTTGATTGATAATACAACATTAGCTAATATATGTTATGCAGATGACGTATGTGGGCTTTCTCCTAAAATTTTATGGACCGCTACTTTCACGGGACAAGTTCGGGTACGAATTACCCAGTTTTCATGCGTTACTAATAGTAATGCGCATACAGTGGTTTGGCGTTGTGCTGCTTGCAATGCTGTTCCGCCCGGAGAGACCCAAGCTACTGCCATCAATGCAGGAACCTTGATTTGTGGAAATCCTTATTCTAACACCCAAAATCTTGCATCTTTTCAAAACGACTATAATGGGCAGCCTTCTCCCGATGTATTTTACTCATTTCAGCTCTTTGCCTCTGCTACGGTAGCCATTTCTACTTGTGGCTCTGGTTTTGATACCTATCTTTATTTATTAGACAATGTGGGAACGGTCATTGCCTCTAATGATAATAATGGTCCGGCTTGTGTTGGAAATGAGGCTTCTATAGAACAGACACTAGCCCCCGGGACCTACTATGTGGTTTCAGAGGGAGCAGCTAGTAATGTTGGTACTGTAACTACTGCTATTTTAGCTTTGGGTCCGGCTCCAACTGTTTCGGGTAATACTAATATCTGCCAAGGAGATGCCACTACCCTAACAGCCAATAGCCCAGGTGCTACGGGCTATACTTGGTATGATGCTTTGTCAGGAGGAAATACCTTAGCTACTACGGCTTCGCTTACGGTTTCTCCTCCTGCTTCTACGACCTATTATGTCGGAGCTAATACAACGGGCGGCGGAGGTCCCGGTCCTCAAACCATGATTCCTATACCGGGGCAGTCTTCTACGTTTAGTAACTGGGTAAGGGGATATTATTTCACGGCTCCTACTACAATATACCTTACTGCAATTCAAGCACCCACTACTGCAAGTACGGGGAATCAAAACCTTGCTATCCTTCGATTTACTGCGGGCGCGCCTCCTACGTGGCCCGCTACTACTAATAGTTTTAACGTACTTTATATTACGCAGAATAACCCCACACCCGGACTTATTACACTTCCTACTCCTATACAAGTGAATCCCGGAGAGGTGATTGGAGTATTAGGAAATAGAAATGACATTAGCTCTTATGGATTACCCAATCCTTATCCAAGTACGGTTGCAGGTTTTCCGGTTAATCTTACCCGTTGTGGAATGCAGTTTCCTTTAAGTTCTACCGCTCCTCAAGATATATGGACAGAAGTAACGGCGGGCACCTACCTTTGTCGAGTTGAGTTGTACTATACGACTTCTTTGGGGGGGGGACCTTGCCCTTCCGGAATTACTGCCGTACCCGTAACGGTGAATCCTAACCCTACGTTAAGCCTTGTACAAGATAGTGTGAATTGTGCAAATGGTAATGACGGAGGAATTACGGCAACCGCAAGTAATGGTACTCCTGCCTACCAGTATTCTCTTAATGGGGGGGCTTTTCAAGGAACTGGCTTATTTACAGGGCTTGCTCCTTCTCCTAGTTATACAGTAACGGTGAATGACGTGAATAATTGCGATGCAACTGCAACAATTGCCGTGCTTGCCCCCCTTCCTTTAGATACCGCCGCCTATTCAGAAACGTGTAGTATAAATGGAATGGATTATACGGTTACTTTCCAAGTATCAGGCGGAACGGCTCCCTATAATGTAACAGGGGTAACGGGAGCTTTTGTTGGAAATACCTTTACTTCTAATCCTATTCCTACAGGAACACCCCCTACAATACTTGTTTCTGATGCCAATAATTGTCCCCCAATATCCATCATTCCTGCGGGGAATTGCGTGCCGGCGGGTCCTTGTAATATTACCAATGGGTGTTTTCTTGCCAATCAGTTGATAGATGGTGATTTTGAGAACTTTGACCCATCTAATCCGTTTGGGAGTTTCAGTAGTACCTACGATTATTATGATTGTGATGCTGGAAATAGTCCTTGTATTAATGGCTCAACCGGTCAAAATATCCTTTGCCAATATGATTTTGCCGTAGAAACGGGAACTCCTGCTTGTAATAATACATGGTCTGCCAATGTTACTGACCACACTACAGGAAGTGGAAATCTTATGCTTGTAGATTTTCCGGTAGGAATTAGTGCTCA
>CAUJFT010000143.1 GCA_963169475.1 Bacteroidota bacterium
CAAAACCATTGATACTACATTTACGGTACAAAACCAACACGGATTTCGCGCTGCTTACTTTCTAAAAGAAGAGACCGCCGTAAAAATAGATTTTTAATAAAAAACCTACACAATGTTAAACAACTTCATTTCACCCACCCAACACGACTCCACCAATTTTGAGTTGGATAAAATATGGATGCTCTATAAAGATACTACCCGATATGCAGAGATCATCAAAGACAATGTCAGGGAATTAGTCATAAAATACCCAATTTATGCAGACACTACTTATGTTTGGGACCCTTATCTTTATGCCGATACCTATGAGGCACATAACTTACGATACCGGTGTACTCATGCTGATACTACGGTTATAGTAAGAGGGAAAGCATATCAGCATTGTGTGGTGATTTTTGAAAGTACAAGAGAGGACACGCTTTCTCCCGCCTCTACTGCGCTCAAATATAGAAAAGCATACACTATATACGCCCCCCATGTAGGTAAAATCAAACGATTTTACAAGCAAATTGACAGGAGTACCTCTTCCGGACAGATTAATACAGAAACCTCTGCCATTCATATTGAGGAAATTATAGAGCATAATTGACTTAGCGCGAAAGCCCGTAGGCAAAACCTTCAAAGGGACAACCCTCCTCCCCACCATGTTCCAATCTACTCCACCTCAAAAGCAAACCCCTAGTAGGGAGATTCTTGTGTACTTTTCTCGGCTTCAAGAAAAATTGCCCTGTCCTCAAAAGCAAACCTTTCTACCTCGCCTCAATTCCCCCCCCCCAAAAAAAAGACAAGGCTGCCCAAAAATATGGACAGCCTCTTTCTAATAGTATATACACATAAGGGAGTAGCTTACTGAATGATAAACTTTTGGGTTAGCATTCTATCTTCTGTTACCATCTCCAATAGATAGACACCCGATGTCAGGTCGGATACATTAATATCCCATAAATTTACACTTCCGGCGGTAGATACTTCAAATACTTCTTGATAAACTCTTTGTCCATGTACGTTAAAAATAGTAAGTGTAGGAACGGAAATATTAGGTGCCTTATATGCTACGTTCAATTTATCTTGCACAGGGGAAGGAAACAACTTAAAATATATCCCCGAATTCCATAATTTCAAGGCTACAACGTTGCTATACGTAAAAGAATTATCAATATCAATCATTTTTAGTCGATAAAACACTTTGTCAGAACCAATATCGCCCACTTCATAATCCTTGAAACGATATCCTTTAGGAAGAAAACTATTACCCGCTGCCGGAATGCTAGCAATTGCCTCAAAGGATAATCCGTTATCCACGGATCGTTCCACGGAGAAATGAGAGGTATTTACCTCTGTTACCGTAGTCCAATTTAAAGTGGCTCCAGAAACATCTTCCGATATAGTAAAATCTTTTAACTCCACCGGGAAAATCGAAGTAGCTGGAAACCTAAAAGAAGAAAGGGCAATATCCATACCATCTCTTACCGAGGCATCTATAACCATTTGAATGGCTCCAATATTCTGAAAATCTACTCCTCCTCCTATTATAGGAGTAAATGCTGAATAAAGAGCAGAGTAGCTATTAAACAATCCATTTTCATTATACAACCCCAAAGTAATAGTAGAGGCTGCGGTATTACTAGAATACAAAGAAATAGTTACAAATAAGGTGTCATTATTACTAAAATCTGACTGTAATTCAAATTGTAATCTATCTACTTTCCCTCCAGAAGTAATGTCAATCCCCCCTAATCCGGTATAATTAATCGCGTCGGCATCGCCGTCTATCCCGTCCCATTGCAAGGTAATAACTCCGGAAGTAGTTGCACCATGTGTGATATTCAATGCCATCATAAATTCTGAACCCAGTGTTTCTACCCTATCCGATTCAAAAAAAGCGGGTAAAACTTCATGTTTGATGTCAAGCTCCTCCCCTACTCCGTTCCCCGTAGCGTAAGAAGCCCGAGCACTTCCTGTTCCTCCTTGAAGGGTAAAAAGTTTGGTAGTCGTAAAATTATCTACAATTATCGTTCCGTCCCCACAGCTTAAGGCGGGAATAGTTACGATATGGTCAGTATGACAATTGTCTCCGTTATTAAACAACCTAACTGTATAAGTCTGATTATTATAAGAAGCAGGGATATTGGTGCGAATTTCTCCGTTTACTACCATTCCCAAATCCCATGCAAAAAAATACCCCATTCCAATATAAGTATCTCCCGCTGAAATATCGTAACGATTCGCATCAGTTATCCCTGAAATGAGAATCTTCCCATCAGCATTTGAATGAGAGCCGGCGCAAGTAGGTGAAACAGAAGAAACCGTAAACGTAGGAGATATACAACTCATGTATCCTGCATCAATCGTCAGATTATGTCTTGAACCACCAAACCCGGCAGTATTAATATAAAACACGGGACTTACTCCGTCTATATCAGCATCTGAATTCATATCCGTCTCTTGATTGAGGTCTTGCCCCGTAAGCACCTCCCCTCCATTAGATACCGGAAACTTTACGTAGTAATTCCCCGAAACGGCAATGTTAAATTTGTAATATCCCGGAAAGCCCGGCGTACTATCTGCACTAACCACAGTAGCAATATACACATCATCTGCATCTCCATGAATACTATTTGTGGAACTCCATAGTTCTACAGCAACTCCGTTTATTCCTTCAGTAACGGGTTCGTCCTGAAAATTATTCCTATTCAAGTCTCTCCAAATATAATTTCCAACCGTACCTTGAGCAAAGGACAAATAGACAATAAGGTTAAATACCAATAAAAATGAAATATTTTTTGTATTCATAATATGGATAATTTTTGAGGTGATTACAAGCCATTTGATTACGTGAATGCTACTTATAAAGATTTTTTGTAGTTCGGGGTCAAATAATCAAAGTTTAAGGAATCATTGCAAATTATATACCATATTTTTAACGTAGTAATATTATTTCAGAAAAATATTTTTAAACTATATTTTTCTGAAAGCAAATATAAATTTACATTATTATAGTATTTAGATAAAAAGATATGCCTGACAAAATTCTCCCAATAACTAAAAATCACTCTATCTTATATTTTTTTATGTAAGTAGTGAATAGTTAACAAATATTTATTTCAAATAAATAGAATAGTATAATATATAAAAATCCTAATAATGGAAATTACGTCCTTATTGGTGAAGAATACAAGCAAGAATAGTTGTATCTTCTCTTCATATTGAGTGAAAGCGAAATATCAGGTATCTTAGGCTTCTGCCCTTCTTAGCGAAAAAATACCAATAAGGGTAGTTAAGAACAAAGATTTTTCAAAAAAAATAGATTGCCTTAGCTAGCAAAAGGAACTCCGGCTATTTTCAGTAAATCTATCAGTGGAAAAATGGATAGGATTTTCATATATCCCCATGAAAGTAGTATCGTAATCCCCCCTTCAAGCACAAGCCACGTAATCAGGGCAGAACGGAACCACCGCCTTGAATAATCCCACTGATAGAACGGAATTATGGCAATAATTCCTCCGACTATCGTAGCTACAGCCGCTAACAAGGCATGGTAAAAAACAAAGCCTTTTAAAAAGTTAGGGTGAAGGAGGAGGTCTAAGGGTAGGTTAAAGCGGTAAAATATTAACCCAAATAGTACAAAATGAGAGAGAACAAAGCCACTCACAAACAATATAGTGTGGAAATTAAACCGCAAATATCCTTGATATGGCATCTGTTCTTGCATTTTTTGTTTTTTTTTGTGGTTTACGTAATTAAGAAAATAAGGTTAAAAAGTACAATAATTTTCGCTTATAAGCAACAATTTGCAGAGGCATTTCGTCTTACTCAATAAAGCTAAACAAAATTTTTATGAGAAAAATTAATCTTTTATTCCTCATTCTTACCGTAAGCATTTATTCTTCCTGCTTTAATTTTGGGAAGATTATTAGAGGCAATGGACATTTTATAGATGAGGAGCGGCTACCGATTGGGTCTTTTTCCTCCTTAGCTTCCAGAGGAGATTTTGAGGTTGTTGTTATTAAGGATTCGATTCAGAAGATGATTATCCATGGAGAGGACAATATTATTCCGGAGGTTGCTACTGATGTTATTAATGGGGAATTAGTTATACATTATAAAAAGGAGAATCTTCGTCTCGACCACGAAGGTATCACGGTTTTTGTACATACCTCTGTAATGGACGGAATTACGCTTAGTGGGTCAGGGGACATCAATACCTTAGATGAATTTTCTGGGGGTGATACAAAAGTAACATTATCAGGGTCCGGTGATATTCGTTATAGAATGAGTTGTAATAAAATCACTTGTAGCCTTACAGGAAGTGGAAATATCAATGTAGAGGGCAGCTCATTGGAAAACAAAATTGTGGTTGAGGGTTCCGGAAATGCCGATTTACTAATGATGCCTACCGACAAATCGTATATTACCATTACGGGTTCTGGCAATAGCTCGGTGCATGTAAACAATGAGTTAGATGTAAATATCT
>CAUJFT010000144.1 GCA_963169475.1 Bacteroidota bacterium
AGAGCTTGCGAATCTTAATGAAGAAAAAAAGAGACTCCGTCTGCATTGGGAAGCCGAAAAGAATCTGATTGACCAGATTAATGCTTCAAAGCAACAAGTAGAAAAGTTGAAAATAGAGGCTGAAGCAGCAGAGCGCGTAGCCGATTATGGAAAGGTCGCCCAAATTCGCTACGGACTAATCCCAGACGAAGAGAAAAAAGTAGAAGCACTTAAACAAGAACTTGCCACCCTCCAAAAAGATATTCGTCTGATGAAAGAAGAGGTGAATGCAGAAGAAATTGCCGAAATTATCGCAAAGTGGACGGGAATCCCTGTGAGTAGAATGGTAGAGAGCGAACGAAAAAAACTGCTTCGCCTTGAAGAGGAATTGCATAAAAGAGTAGTTGGGCAAGGAGAGGCGATTCGGGCGGTTTCCGATGCTATCCGCCGCGCACGCGCAGGGCTTCAAGACCCCAAACGTCCAATAGGTTCTTTTATTTTTTTGGGAAGTACCGGCGTTGGAAAAACGGAATTAGCCAAAGCACTTGCAGAATTTCTTTTTGATGATGAGCAAGCAATGGTACGGATTGATATGTCGGAGTATCAGGAAAAACACAGCGTGAGCCGTTTGGTGGGTGCTCCTCCTGGGTATGTAGGATATGATGAAGGCGGACAGCTTACGGAAGCCATTCGTAGGAAACCTTATAGCGTGGTACTACTAGACGAAATAGAAAAGGCTCACCCTGATGTGTTTAATGTTCTCCTTCAAGTGTTAGACGACGGGAGGCTTACAGATAATAAGGGTAGGATTGTAAATTTCAAGAATACTATTATTATCATGACTTCCAATTTGGGGGCGCATTTTATTCAGGAGAAAATGGAGCATTTAGATGATGTGAACAAGGAGGCAACGATGGTTCTCATCAAGGAGCAAGTCATGGAACTTCTTAAAAAATCACTCCGCCCCGAGTTTCTGAATAGGGTGGACGAGATTGTCGTATTTTCTCCGCTCACCCGTGTTGATATGAGAGGAATCGTGGGTATGCAAATCGGCTTGCTTCAAGATAAGCTCAAAAATATGGGGATTAAAATCACTTTTGACGACAGCGTTTCGGCTTATCTTGCCGACTTGGGTTATGACCCCCAATTTGGAGCAAGACCGGTAAAGCGAATCCTCCAAAAAGACATCATTAATGATTTGTCAAAGAAAATACTTGCAGGAGAAATACACAGAGATTCTGAAATTACCGTAATCATTCGGAACGGAGCGGTCTCTTTTATGAATAAATCTTGATTCATGTAGTGGGCTTTTCTGTACTACACTGATGATAAATTGGTTTGCAAAAAAAACGATTTGGCGCGATGCTTTTTCTCATACTTCGATAAAAAACCGCAACTTAACACGTTAAGTTGCGGTTTTTTCTATCTTACCTATACATAGAATTTTTCTGTTTTGGAGCCAATTCTCTCACTCAAATGGTCTCATAGAGTTTCGCTAGATTGCATTAGAAATTCCCGAAAGGTTTCGAGTGTCCATGCGTCTTCTACTTTATAGTGACCAATTGCTGTTCTTCTAAGGCTTGTAAGGTAAGCCCCTGTGCCAAGTATCTGCCCTAAATCATGGATTAGAGAGCGGATATATGTACCTTTGCTACACTTAATGTGTGCTGTAATGTGTTGAGGAGATTCGTATGCCGTCATGCTGAATGTATCAATCCGAATAATACGGGGGGTGAGTTCTGGTTGTTTCCCCTTTCGAGCGAGTTCATAGGCTCTTTTGCCATTAATTTGAACCGCGGAAAATGCTGGCGGCATTTGAGAAATTTCACCCATAAACTTTTGCATGGCTTCTTCTACCAAAGAGGGAGTGATAAAACTAATGTCTTTATGATTTTCCGGAGGAAGTTCGCTATCGTAAGAGGGGGTAGTAGCTCCTAAATAAAACGTTGCTTCGTAAGTCTTATCTTGTCCTTGTATAAGGTCTATGGTTTTGGTATGTTTTCCGGTACATAAAATCATCAAACCGGTGGCAAGAGGGTCCAGCGTACCGGCATGCCCCACTTTTTTGGTCTTAATCATTCCTCTGATTTTTTTTACCAAATCAAAAGAAGTCCACGCTATAGGCTTATCAAAAAGCAAAGTTTCTCCTTCTTCAAAATTCATAGAGTTATTGTTTTTTTCGTCCCGGTTTCAACCCGCTATCCCATAGAAGTATTAACATCACGGCAAAAATTAGTACGGGAAACCAAGATTTTCTATTTTTAAGCAAGGCGTTATGAGCCTCTCCTTTTTCGAGTTTGTCAAATTCCGATGCTATTTTTTTTGCGTCCGAGATTTCATTTGTAAGTAGAAAATATTTTCCACCTCCCTCTTCCGCGATAGTCTCTAGCATTCCTTCATTGAGAGAAGATACAACGGCTTCTCCGTTATTATCTGTTTTTATTCCGTTTTTTTGCCCCATTTCCATGTTGGGGATAGTTCCTCCCTTAGAAGTCCCTATTCCTGCCGTGTAAATCAAAATATCTTTTGATTTGGCTTCAGCCGCCATGCTTTCCGCTCCCCCCTCATGGCTTTCGCCATCAGAAACGATTAACAATACCTTTGAGGCAGACTTTTGATTTTCAAAGGCGGTGATTCCGGTTTCAATGGCTTTGTCTATTGCAGTCCCTTGCTCTGATAGCATATCGGGAGATACGGATTTCATAAATAGTTTAAACGCTCCTTTATCTACTGTAAGTGGGGTCTCAAGGTAAGCCTCCCCCGCAAAAACAATTAATCCTATTCGGCTACCCGGCATTTTTTCTGTAAGTCTTTGAATAAAAACCTTTGCCTTCTGCAAGCGGTCAGGCTTTACATCTTCTGCCCACATACTTTGAGAAATATCAAGCGCAATCATAAGGTCTATCCCGTTACTCTTTACTGCTTCATTGCTTTCGCCCCATTGAGGGTTTGCTAAGGCAAGAATTGACAGTACGCCTATAATTCCCATTCTCACCCCATGCTTCTTATGTTTTTCTTCCGAGAACCCCGAAAAAAGTTTTTCAACAAGTCCCGTATTTCCAATTTTTTTGAGCGTCTCTCTTCTATAATATAAATACCTAAAAAATATCCACCCGGGTACAATAATTGCCGGTAACCACCAGATATATGCCGCTTTTTCAAATGCAAACATGGATTGGAAAGATTAAATATTAACCATAGGGCGAATATTGGCAAGCTCGGAGATTGTATGAACGGGATTTGAGGCGGTAAATACAAAATTCCCTGCAACTAAAATATCAGCACCCGCCTGAATGAGTGTTTGAGCATTAGCCATACTCACTCCTCCATCAATCTCTATGAGAGTGCTACTCTTTGAGGTGTTTATCATTTGCTTCAATCTTGCCGTTTTATCAATGACAGAAGAAATAAACTTTTGTCCCCCAAATCCAGGATTTACAGACATGAGGCAAACCACATCAATCAACGGTAGCACCTCCTCTAATGTCGAAATAGGAGTGGAGGGGTTTAGGGCTACCCCCGTTTTCATGCCTAAATCGCGAATCGCTTGAAGCGTGCGGTGGAGATGAATACAAGCCTCTTGGTGAACCGTAAGAACATCTGCCCCGCAACTTTTGAAAACAGAAAGATACCTTTCCGGCTCTACGATCATTAGATGTACATCTAAGATTTTAGTAGTAGCCCTCCTTACTGCTTCCAATACAGGAATACCAAAAGAAATATTAGGAACGAACTTGCCGTCCATGACATCGCAATGAACCCAGCCTGCTTCACTCCGGTTTATCATTTCAATGGCATCTCCCAAACGAAGAAAGTCTGCCGCCAGAATAGAGGGTGCTATGATTGCCATAAGTATAAATTTAATTTTAGAATGAAAGTGCAAAATTAATACTTTTTGGGGTAATTACTTCATGATTTTTTTGCGTGCTATCTATTGTTTTTATTATCAAGAGAATAGTTCTACAATACAAGCGAAAAAGCAATAAAAATAGAGATGAGGTTGAATAGAAAAAATAGAGAATGATTTTTTGGTATTGAATTTGGGAGAGAATATCCGTGATTTTTTCTACCTTTGTATCGGATTGCAAAAAAGAAAAAGTCCCTTCTATATTATAACCTTTATTAGTTTTGCTTTCCATGAATATCATTGCTCCACTAAGTACCACAAACGAAAATAGATATAGACACAATATGCTCCAGATGAAGTCCAAGTTACCGCAGGTAGGAACTACGATTTTTACGATAATGTCTCAATTAGCAAGTCAGCATAACGCCCTTAATCTTTCTCAGGGTTTTCCCGATTTTGAAACAGACCCAATTTTAATTGATTACGTAAATCGCGCCATGAGAGACGGACATAATCAATATGCCCCCATGCAAGGATTAGCCTCTCTTCGCGATGAAATAGCAGGACTTGTGAAAGAGGTCTATGGAGCAGAATATAACCCTCAAACAGAAATTACCATAACCTCTGGTGCAACAGAGGCTTTGTTCTGTGCAATAATGTGTTTACTAAATGAAGATGATGAGGTAATTGTGATTGAACCAGCTTACGACTCCTATATGCCTGCCATTCGACTCGCTGGAGCTACGCCCGTTTGTATCTCCCTTAATTATCCTGACTTTACTATCAATTGGGAGGCAGTAAAACGGATTGTTAATAGAAATACAAGAGCAATCATCTTGAATACTCCGCATAACCCTACCGGCTCTATTCTTAAAGAGGAGGATATTATTCAATTAGAAAAGCTAGTATCAGGAAACAATATATTTGTAATAAGTGACGAAGTATATGAGCATATAATCTTTGATGGAAACGTTCACCAAAGCATTACTCGCTACCCAAATCTAAGAGAAAGAAGTATTATCGTGTCTTCATTTGGTAAAACTTTCCATACTACAGGCTGGAAGGTAGGGTATTGCCTCGCGCCAGAAAATCTTACAAAAGAATTTCGCAAAATACATCAATTCATTACTTTCTCTACTGCTACTCCTTTTCAGATAGCAATCACTCAATATCTTAAAAATCATAGAGATAAGATAATGGGGTTAAGTAGCTTCTATCAACAAAAAAGAGATTTTTTTCTGGAAGCAATGAAACAAACTCCGCTAAAACCGCTTCACAGCAGCGGAACCTACTTTCAGTTAATGAGTTATGCTCACCTAAGCGAGGAAAAAGATACAGACTTTGTAACCCGCTTAACCAAAGAATTTGGGGTAGCCGCTATTCCTGTTTCTGTTTTTTATAGAAATCAGGAAGATAATAAATTAGTGCGTTTTTGCTTTGCCAAGGAAAATACTACCGTCGAAAAAGCGGCTGAACGCTTGGCACGCCTTAAATAAACTGAGTATAAGTTCTAAAAAGACCCTATCTAATTAGTGTGACTTATTTCGAAATTCTTACTCCCTCCGAAGGTGTTTTTAAAGACAAAGGGTCTAAGTTCTACGCCTTTGCTTTCCCCGTAACTTCAAGAGAAGAGGTAGCCCAACGACTTACAGAAGTAAGAAAAAAATATCATGATGCAAGGCACCATTGTTACGCTTTTAGGATTGGAAATAAGGGAGAAACTTTCTTTGCTAACGATGACGGAGAACCCGCACATTCAGCAGGAGACCCCATATTAGGGCAGATTCGCTCAAAATCACTTACCAATATACTGATAGTTGTGGTGCGATACTTTGGAGGAGTATTATTGGGTGTTAGAGGGTTGATAGATGCCTACAAAGCAGCAGCAGAAGAAGCACTGATTCATGCCCAAATAAGTGAAATTGTCTCCTTTTTTGTTTTTTCTCTCTCCTATCCTTATGAAAAAACTAATGAGATTAACCGATTACTTCACCCCTTTAAACCCAAAATTATTAGGGCTGAATACCTCGATACTTGTAAAATAACTCTTCAAGTTCCGGAATCTTTACAAGACGAAATCTACAGTATATTTGAAAATCTATACGCAGTAAAACTACAAATTGAGAGATAGCCCCTCCCAACGTTGTGATTTTATTACGTATTTTGTATTGTGAAAGTCCCCTCGTATTTTCTGCCTGCCTGCC
>CAUJFT010000145.1 GCA_963169475.1 Bacteroidota bacterium
AGACCCCCTAATTCCTAACTTATTTTCCTTGGGACCGAGTTCAAAGCCCTGCATCGTTCTTTCTACAATCAGGGCATTGATTCCTTTATGGCGTTTTTCTACGTCTGTTTGAGCGATTACGAGGTATAGGTCGGCGTGACCGGCATTAGTAATCCAGTTTTTAGTGCCATTGAGGAGATAGTAGTCTCCCATATCTTTGGCGGTAGTCTTCTGTTGAGTAGCATCGCTTCCGGCTTCTGGTTCAGAGAGACAGAAAGAGCCTATCCATTCTCCTGTGGCTAATTTGGTGAGATATTTTTGTTTTTGTTCTTCCGAACCAAAATGCTCTAATCCCCAGCAAACCAGGGAGTTGTTTACAGACATAATCACTGCTGCGGAAGCGTCCCATTTTGCAATTTCATTCATTGCCAATACATAAGAAACCGTATCCATTCCTCCTCCTCCATACTCTGGAGAAACCATCATACCCAAAAAACCAAGCTCTCCCATCTGACGAATCAGTTCCCTTGGGAAGACCTGCTTTTCGTCTCGTTCGATTACTCCCGGTTTTAATATATTTTCAGCAAAATCCTTAGCCATTTGCTGAATCATCTTATGCTCATCGGTAAGTTGAAAATTCATAAGTATCTCTTTTTATTTTAAAATTGCTTTGAATGTTGTGCTTCTAAAAGTACGGCAAAATTATATATTTTCGCCAAATAAACCAAGTTTGCAAAAAAAAGATTGGAACTATGCAAAGCCAAAAGTAAAAGCACTACCCCATTCGGGGTAATATGCTGCCAAGGGAATAGAAAGACCGGTGGTCTGTAGGTTATCTTGCGGCTGTAAAATGCCCGACTCACTCCAACCTTAGGAGATTAAAAATAGAGAGAAAAGGTTTGGGTTAAAAGGGAATTAAATACTACGAAAATCGAATATAACGGGTGACTTTAACGGAAAGTAAGCATCTAAATGATGTTTCTTTTTTGTGGGTTATTAATCATTAATCATTTATTATATGGGGAAAAATATTATTATACTATTCATTTTTATTATTACATTCGGGTGGGTCAATGCACAAGATGAAGCTGGCTCGTGGGTTCGTAAGGGAGATTTTGGCTTGCAGTTTACGAATGCTGTTTTTTCTACTTATCAATCTTCCGGAAATAGTAATAATGCCAACTCTTTGGTGGGAAAATTTAATTATGTTCTTAATTGGAAAAAGTCCAAACATTCATGGGATAATAACTTTAATTTTCTTTATGGGACGATTCGTACCGTGCGGGTAGTCCCTCAGGGGACTAGTAATACCTACCAAAAGGTGTTTACTAAAAATGGCGACTTGATTAACCTTACTTCCAAATATGGATATTCTCTCAAAAAAAATCTAAATTTTGCAATATTAGGGGCATTTCAATCTCAATTTACGAAGGGTTTTAAAGACCCCTTTGCAAGCGAAAGGGAAGTAATTTCTACGTTTCTGGCACCCGGTATCGTGAATCTTGGTGCTGGATTGGAATATAAGCCTAATGATGATTTCAGCATTTACTACGCTCCCATAAACGGACGCATGACAATCGTTAGGGTTGATTCTTTGAGAGATAATTATAGTATTGTCAATCCGGACGGAATCAATAAAGAGTTTGGTTCTTTCTTATCTGCTACTTATCGTAAGCAAATCATGACTAATATCATCTACTCCACGAAGATCCAACTTTTTACAAATTATTTAAAAAACAAGATTGACCCAGCAGTTAATCGCCCTTTATCAGTAGATTTACAACTTTGGCAGCATAATCTCACCTTTCAGGTTAATAAGTATATCGCTGCTACTTTTACCGCCAATATGATGTATGACGAGGATACAAAGTTTACGATTCTTGCGCAGGATAAGAAAAATGGTTCTCCCGTTATTGTAGATGGCACGCCTAAGAAAGGTCCCCGTTTTCAATATTTTCATACATTAGGAGTCGGTTTTACCTATAACTTTACGAATGAACCCAAAAAATAATCAAAGAGTTCGTTAGTTCTCATATTTTTGGTAAATGTGAAAGGAGGAGGGTTTTTCACAAAGCCCTCCTCCTTTTTTATAGATTGGGTAATAAGTATGAGTGAGTGAAAAACAAAGAAAGTAGTTATAGGTTAAGTTATTGATTATTAATTTATTGTATTTGTTGTTGGTTGTTCATTTTTAACTATTCGCTGCTTATTGCGAAATTACCTTACCTGTTTTATTCCTTTATCACTGATATGTTTTTCATCGGCAAGGGCAAAGCTTAACTCCGAAGTAGTAATATCTTTATAGACCAAAATATTTTTATTCTCGCATCAAACACTCTAAAGGTGGGTATGGTTTTCGGCATGAATCGCCTTTATTTAACATCTATAGAGTAGGGTTTAGGGGTTTGATATTTTGCTATAACGGGGTTGGGCGCGAATTGTAATTTTCTCTTAGCGGCAGGGCTACGCATCTGAATGCTCCTGCCGCAAGAGAAAAGTGGGCTGGGTGTGAGGTTTCGGTTACTCAATATGACGGAGGGGGCTTTATTTATTATACGTAAAAAATACGGGGTAGTATAAATCTCCCATTATTTCTACAAAAAAAATGCTTCATAAAACAAGGTTGAGGTCTTGTCTTATGAAGCAAAATAAATACATTTATGCAGGTTAGTTTACGCTGATTAATTCCTCACGGGTAGGAGAATCTGAAGTGTATGGAGGCGGAGTTGGTGTGTTTTGGTTTTTATTCTTTTGGAAATAAGCCTTTATGCTGTCCACTATCATATATACTGCTGGTACTACTAAAAGTGTCAGGAACATGGAGCTTGTAAGCCCACCAATTAACGCCCAGCCGAGACCGTTTTTCCATTCAGAGCCGGCGGTAGTTGCCGTAGCAACCGGTAACATTCCCAGCACCATAGCGAGGGTAGTCATAAGAATTGGGCGGAGACGCTCCCTCCCTGATTCAATGAGGGCATCGTAGGTGCTCATTCCCTTTTCTTTTAGTTGGTTTGTAAAATCCACAATCAAAATGGAGTTTTTTGAAACAAGCCCTACCATCATAACCATTCCGAGCATGGTGAAAAGACTAAGATTGTTACTAGTAAGTGCTAATGCTAGTAATGCTCCAATCAATGCAACAGGGATTGCGAAAAGCACCACAAAGGGGTAGATGTAGTTATCATACAAGGCGACCATAATCAAGTAAACCAATACGATTGAAATGATAAAAGCTGCGCCAATCGTCGTAAAAGATTCCGCTTGATTTTCTACCGTTCCGACATAGGCAGTTGTAATATTAGGGGGTAGGTTAGCGTCTTTAATCACTTGGTCCACCTCTTTGGAAACATCTCCTAATGCGCGATTACCAGCAATTTGGGAAGAAAGCGTTACCGAACTTTGGCGATTTGTTCGCTGATACTTGGAGGGCCCGGTTCCGTGTCTGACCTCGGCAAATTGAGAGAGTTTTATTTTTTGTCCCATTTGATTTACAAAGGTAATGTTCTTAACATCTTCTATATTCTTACGGTCAAATCCGTCAAGCATAATGACGATGTCATATTCTTTGGTTCCTTTGCGGAATTTACTGGCATCATTACCCGCAAATGCTCCTTGGAGTGTACCACCAACAATCGCGACATTTAGCCCGTAATTAGCGAGTTTTTCTTTGTCCATATCAACCACAACCTCCGGCACTCCGCTTTCTACGGATAGCTCAACGTCTGCTGTTCCTGGTATTTTCCTTACCTTTTCTTTCAGCATATCCGCTATTTGAAGGACAGAGTCAGGGTCTTCTCCCGTGATAACTAATTGAATAGGTGCTTGATTATCTCCACCCGCAATCCCTACTGCTCCTCCGGTTATTTTCGCGCCGGGGATTGCTTCGGTAAGGTCTTTTTTGGCTTTTGCGATAAATTCCTTAGTAGTAAAATCTCTTTCGTTTTTATCTGTTAGCTTGACAAGTAGCTCGGCTTTATAGTTTCCGGCTTTCCCTACCTCCACCGAACTACTTCCTCCGATATTGGCAAATACCATTTTAACTTCGGGAATTTTCATGAGTATTTCCTCTGCCTTCTGGGAGTATCTGCTTGTGTTTTCTAAGGTACTTGTTTTATCTAACTCTACATTGAGGATTCCCTCTCCTTTATCTCCTTCTTTTACAAACTCGTTTCCTATTAGCCCGGCAGGGATAAGCCCGCATGAGCCAATGAACATCAACAAAACGACCGGTAGCACTATTTTTTTATTATTTAGTGTCCATTTTAGATTGACGATGTACCAATTTGTGAAGGAGCTTACCTGACGTTCAAGCCAATGATTGATTTTTCCCCAAAGTGTGTTTTGGTCTATATGCAGTTTTTTGGAAAAACGGGAAGAAAGGAAAGGTGTTACGGTAAAGGAAACGAAAAGGCTCATTAAAGTAGAGATTACAATTACCCAAGAAAACTGCCTTATGATACTGCTGATTATCCCCGCATTTGCCAAAGCCAAAGGGAGGAACACCACAACGTCCACAAGTGTGATGGATAAGGCTGTAAACCCAATTTCATTTCGTCCGTCCATAGCAGCTGTCCTTCGGTCTTTACCCATCTGAAGATGTCGGTGAATATTTTCGAGTACCACAATAGAGTCATCTACGAGAATCCCCACGACAAGGGTTAAGCCAAGCAGGGTCATCAGGTTAAAGGTAAATCCAAACAAATAAAATGCGATAAGCGTACTCACAAACGAAGCCGGAATAGAGAGCATTACGATAAATGAATCGCGGACACTATGAAGGAATACCAAAATTACTAATGCTACCAGAAATAAGGCAAGTACAAGGTCATGCTTTACGGCATCTGCTGCTTTGAGCGTAAAGTCCGAAACATCGGAAGCAATACTAAAATGAATATTATCTTTTTTGTATCGGGCTTCTATTTCGGAGATTTTCAATTTTACTAATCGTGAGACCTCCACGGCGTTGGCATCGGATTGCTTTTTAAGGATAATTCCTACAGCTGTCTTGCCATTGATACGGTTAATGGAGGCTATCTCTTTTTTATCCTCGACTACCTCCCCAATATCTTTTACTTTTACTACTCCTCCGGTAGGAAATTGAGCCACTACTAACTCTCTGATGTCTTCTAAGTTCGAGAACTTTCCGGAGAGATGAATCCGGATTTGCTCTTCTCCGGTTTTTACCTTACCTGTAGGGAAGTCCATGTTGGCATTGTTGATTGCCTGAATGACTTGAAGCATAGAAACATTTTTGGAGTCCATCTTATCCGTATTTAAATTCACGCGGACGGCTTTTTCTTCTCCTCCTACAATTCCAATATCTGCCACCCCTTTGATAGAAGCAAGTTGGGGTTTAATATCATCTTTGATTAATTGGAAAAATTCAGATGGAGGGAGCGAAGAGGTTGCCCCCATTTGAATGGTTGGGAAGTCGTCAGAGCTAAACTTACCGATAATGGGTGTTTTCGCACCTGTGGGGAGAAGTGCCGTTACCTGATTTACTTTCCGTTGCGCATCT
>CAUJFT010000146.1 GCA_963169475.1 Bacteroidota bacterium
AAAGGCACTCCTGCTGACAAAGCCCTGCTTCTGGGGTTGTTTTTTGTGATTATAGGACCTATCTTTTATCTACTCTTTGGCTTAGGGTATTTATGGAGAGGCATTGTTGGTAAGCCTTTTAAAAGAGGAATTATTTTTAACCTGCTTTACTTTGGATTTAGTTGGCTTATCTTGTTTTTTATTAGTGGTAAACTGAAACCCCTCTCTCTTGATTTTTTTTATGTGGCAGATTTCGGGTATTGGCTTGCTTTTGCAGGAGTATTTGTAGCGGCTTTCTCTGACTTTTTGGGAAGTGAAGAGGCTACAAAATAAAGATTTCTCCTCTTTTTCAAAAATAAAAAACACGCCTATTTATAGGCGTGTTTTTTATTTGACGGACTCCGTTTTTATAAAAAAGTTTTGTCTGTTTTTTCCTCTCCCTCTTTGTAATGCTCGTGTATATCTACCGGTTTCGCATTGGGGTTTTTGGTACGCATTTGGAGAACATCTACCACGAATGAAAAAGCCATAGCAAAGTAAATATACCCCTTAGGAATATCAACAGCGAAGCCTTCGGCGATTAAGGTAAACCCTATGAGTAAAAGAAAGGCAAGTGCCAGCATTTTAAAGGCGGGGTGTTGGTCAATAAAGCGGCTAATAGGCTCTGCGGCTACAAGCATAATAATCATTGTGATGGCTACTGCCACGTACATGACCCATACTTCTTTAACCATTCCTACGGCAGTAATGATAGAATCCACAGAGAAAATCACGTCAAGTAATAAAATTTGTAGTATCACTTGGGAAAAAGATTGCACATTAATTTTTTGGGAAGTATCTCCTTCCACCCCCTCCATTTTATGATGAATTTCTTTTGTGCTTTTATAGAGTAGAAATAAGCCCCCCAAAATCAATATCAAATCCTTTCCAGAAAAACCCATCTCAAAAACTTCAAAAAGGTCATATTTTAGCTGCATTATCCATGAAATACCTAGTAGAAGAACACATCTAAGCAAAGCTGCCAAAAATAAACCTAAGCGACGAGCCTTTTTCTGCTCATGTATAGGGAGCTTGGCAGAAACTATAGAAATAAAAATTATGTTGTCAATTCCAAGTATTACTTCTAGCAATACTAAACTTATGAGAGAAAAAATAATATTATAGTCCATTCCTGTTTTTTTGATTCACTATAACAACTTAATGTCGATATTGTTTGAAGACCCAAAATCAAATTCGGATTTGTAAATCGTTCTTTATACCGTAATTTCTGAAATACCAATGTACTCTTCTTCTTGCAAAATCGCATAGACCCCATTTTTGAGAGGTAATATAAGTAAATTATTCTGCACAAAAACAGATGGTCTTTCCCTTGTTTTTATACAAAATACCAACAAAGGGGCTGTCATGCTGAGTAAGTATCTCTTTTACCCTTTTCAAAAAGTATCAGGTAGGGTAAACAATTTTATTTCTTTTTCGGTTTAGGGAGCGTGGGCTATACAAGGCTTTCGGTATTTATAGAAATCTTTGTAATAGATTGTATAAATCATAATGCTTACAAACCGATTTGTCATTAGTGCTAATTTTATGAAGCTGATAATCTCGTTCCTCCTGATTTTTCAACTCCTGACAGTAAGTCTGTTCGGAGGAGAATTTGCAGAGTTACCGGCTTTGTATCATCACTATCAGAAGCATAAAGCTGAAAGCCCTATCCCTCTGGATTTTGTTACTTTCTTAGCAATGCACTATTTTGACAATAATCATATAGAAAAAGATGCGGCTCATCATTCTCTCCCGTTTCAGCACAACAATCATGGGGAGAACGCCTTGGCGAAAGACTTTCAATTATTTACACCCATAAAAAATAAGTACAGATTTAGTATTACTTTTTTATCCGAAAAAATCCCTTACCCCAAGGAAGAAAAACTTCCAGATCCGGTACTTCGTTCGGTCTTCCAACCTCCCCCCAAAAACATAACTTTCTCCCTAATCTGACATTAAACCTCTGCCGAAACCGCCATTGTTTTCGGGCTTATGGGACTTAGCTGTTCCTTGTAATAAGTCTATAAAAAGGGCAAGGCAATTTGCAAAATTCCATCAGAATAAGGCGGTTTATAGCGTTAGCAGTGTTTTAGCAATTACCCTCTGGTAAGCCAACCCGCAAGGCGTGAATCAATCACTAACCTTAGCGATAAAATGTATTCTTAGTACCGTTATACTCAAAGGAGTAGTATTATTTATTTACTCACCAAAAGATGTTGAAATGATTCACAGAATTATAGCACTTAGTATTAATAATAAAATCATTATCCTCGCACTAATTGTAGGGTGGATATTATGGGGAGTGCAGTCTCTCCGACAACTTCCCTTAGACGCAATTCCTGATATTACAAACAATCAGGTCGTAATCGCTACCCAAAGCCCTAATCTTTCGGCGGTAGAGATGGAGCAGTTTGTAACTTACCCGATTGAAATTGCGATGGCAAACCTTCAAGGGAAAACTAACATCCGTTCGGTTTCTCAATTTGGGTTATCTATTGTAACGATTGAATTTGAGGAGGGGACAGACATTATAAAAGTAAGGAGCATGGTCTCCGAACGGCTTATAAAAGTAAAGGAAAGTATTCCCAAAGGATACGGCTCTCCAGAGATGCTTCCCATTGTTACAGGATTGGGAGAGATTTATCAATATGTACTCAAGCCGGATAATCCTTTGGATACAAATTTTACGCTTATTAAACTTCGTACTATTCAAGATTGGGTGGTGAAAAAACAGCTTTTGGGGACAGAAGGAGTAGCAGAAGTAAGTAGCTTTGGAGGGCATACTAAGCAATACCAAGTAGTGGTCTCTAAGGAAGCCTTGAAGGCTACCGGAACCACCTTGGCAGATATTTTTAGTGCGGTAGAAAAAAGCAGTAATAATACCGGAGCGTCATACATAGAAAAAGAGAGTCAAAATTACTTTATACGTGGGGTGGGGTTAGTTAGCAATAAAGAAGAACTCGGAAACACCTTCGTAAAGATGAACGGAGAGATACCGGTTAGCCTCTCCCAAGTAGCTACCATAAAGGAAGGAAGCGGAACAAGATACGGCGCACTAACGCAAGGCGGTACAGAAGCCGTAGGCGGAATTATTCTCATGCTCAAAGGGGCTAATTCGCTTCAAGTCATTGAAAAAGTAAAAGAACGCTTGGAGGGGATAAATAAAACACTGCCCAAGGGATTGAAAGTAGTCCCCTTTCTAGATAGGGAAGAACTCATATCCCGCACAATACAGACTGTATCCAAAAATCTGCTTGAAGGGGGCATAATTGTGATTTTTGTATTGGTATTATTACTTGGAAACTTGCGTGCAGGGGTGATTGTTGCCTCTGTAATTCCCCTTTCGATGTTGTTTGCCATTTCTATGATGGTGCTGTTTAATGTATCCGGAAATTTGATGAGCTTGGGTGCTATTGATTTTGGGCTGATTGTGGACGGTGCTGTAATCATTGTTGAAAATTGTGTGCATTTTTTAAGCCGAATCAGGCAGAAAAGCAAAAGTGAAACCATACTTAGCGCAAGTACGCAAATGGTACAAAGCTCTATTTTTGGGCAGATTATCATTATGATTGTGTATCTCCCGCTTCTTGCCCTTTCCGGAATTGAAGGCAAAATGTTCAAACCTATGGCACTCACCGTTATTTTTGCCATGGTTGGCTCTATTATTTTGTCTGTTACCTATGTTCCCGTAATGAGCGACCTCCTTCTTAGGTTCAAAAAAGAACATAAATTATCGTTGTCGGAGCGATTTATGAACCTTATTACCTCCCTTTATCTTCCGTTTCTGAAATTTGTTTTACGAATGAGGTATCCGGTAATTGCAGGGGGTATAGCACTCTTAATAATTTCGTTTTTTTATTTTGGAAAACTTGGGTCCGAATTTATCCCTCAATTAGATGAAGGAGATTATGCCGTAGAGGTCCGAATGCTACCGGGTACTTCTATTCCACAAATGATTCGTAGTGGGGAGTTAATCAACGAAAGACTTGCTAAGGCTTTTCCTAATGAGATAAAAAGTTGTACAGGAAAAATCGGCACTTCTGAAATACCAATGGACCCTATGAGTATGGAAGAAATGGACATGATACTCACTATGTACGACAAAGAAAATTGGAAAAAATGTCGTACCCGCAGGGAGTTTGAAAACCTTCTTGAAAAGGAATTATCACAAATACCCGGTGTTTTTATCTCGATTCAGCAACCGATTGCCATGCGGTTTAATGAGCTAATGACAGGAGCAAAAACAGATGTAATTGTAAAAATATTAGGAAATGACCTCAATAAATTGCTCGGTATTGGGGTTCAGATTCGGAAGGCTATCCATGACATACCCGGAGCAACAGATATAAGCATTGCAAAGGCAGAAGGACTCCCTCAATTGTTTATTACCTATAAGCGTGAAAACCTACTTAAATACGGGGTCTCCGTAGAGGAGGTGAGCGACTTACTCCAAACCGCCGTAGCTGGAAAAGTAGCGGGAATGCTGTACGAAAATAACCAAAGGTTCGATATTGTAGTAAAAATGGAGTTGGATAGTATTCGTAAACTTGAGGATATTCAGCAATTACAAATCACCTCCGGAATAGGTAGCCAAGTTCCGATAGAAGTCCTTGCCGATTTTGAAATAAAACCTGCCCCAATGGCAGTATTCAGAGAGGAAGGAGAGAGAAATCTAAATGTAAGTCTCAACGTGCGTGGCAGAGATATTCAAAGTGTTGTAGCAGATATCCGAAATGCAGTAGATAAAAAAGTAAAGATTCCGGAGGGATATAGGGTTACCTATGGAGGGCAATTTGAAAACTTAATTAATGCCCGCAAAAGGCTTATGCTTGTGGTTCCTGTCGCGCTCCTACTTATTTTAATCTTACTATATGTTACCTTCAATTCGTGGAAGGAAACATTTGTTATTTTTACGGCTGTACCCTTGTCTATGATAGGAGGAATCTTTGCATTAGGGCTTAGAGATATGCCGTTCAGTATTTCGGCGGGGGTTGGATTCATCGCCCTATTTGGAGTAGCGGTTTTAAACGGTATGGTACTCATCAGTAAGTTTAACGAATTAGAAAAAGAAGGACTTACTGATGTTCAGGAAATTATTTTAAAAGGTACTGCGGATAGGTTACGCCCGGTGTTTATGACCGCAACAGTCGCCTCTCTTGGCTTTTTTCCTATGGCTTTTTCGGAAGGTGCCGGAGCCGAAGTACAAAGACCACTTGCTACCGTAGTAATCGGCGGGCTTTGTAGTGCGACCTTTCTTACCCTTGTGGTATTGCCTGCCATCTTTATGATTTTTTCTAAAAAACGAAATAATGGGAATCAAAAAATGGCTAACCCTGAACCGATGCTACCAGAAACACTCCCTGATGATAATTCCTTAGATACCTCAAATGTATCTCTTTTTGAAAAATACACAGGATTTCTGTTTTCTCTGTTTCACAAAAAAATGCTCTTTCAAGTGGAAGAAAAAATAAGAAAGAAAAAAGCCCTCGTTTTCTACGCATTATCTGTATTTACCTTTAACTTACTCTATCCCCAAAGCCAATATACAGAACTAGATGCTATTCGTCTGGCATTAAAAAACCACCCAGGTATTTTTACTGCCCAAAAAATCATTGAGCAACAAGAGGCACTTAAACCCACGGCCTATAGCCTGCCTTTTACTGAATTTAGTACGGCAACTCCAGACCCGCTCAATAACTATTATTTCAATGTTGAAGCCCGCCAATCTTTCCAAAACCCTAAAGTTTATCAACAAAATGAAAGGGTGATGGAGCAAGAAATAAAAGTTTCAGAAGCAGAAAAATCTGTACTTGAATTTGAGATAATCCAGAAAACAAGGTGGCTTTATCAATATGTATTATTCTTTCAGGCAAAAAAAGCTTTTTTGAAAAAGCAAGATAGCATTTTCGCGCCTTTGCTGAAAATAGCCGAAATAGAGTATAAAACAGGGCTAATCAATGCTTTGGAGAAGATGAATATCGAATCCCGATACGCAGAGGTTCAGCTTGCTTATAGCCTAACAGAACAAGAGGAAAAACTCGGCATTTCTGCGCTAATATCTTTTACAGGAATAAAGGACTCTTTATTAATCTTAGATAAATTTCAGCCATTAGCTCCCCCAGAAAAACCGAATTTTGACAGTCTCCCGTTGCTTCGCTTATTGGCAGCGCGAAAAAGGCTATCAACCGAACAAAAAATCCAGAAAGAATTGCAATATTTACCTTCATGGAATGTTTCTCTCCTCCAACAAATCAATCCTTTCCAGAGGTTTGTAATTCCAGTTGCCGGGGCAGGAGTCAGTATCCCGCTTCTCAAAAAATCCCAGAAGCCGGTTATACAAGCCGCACAAATTGAGGTTGAAATTGCAGAAAGCCGAATGGAGAATGCACGTTTTGAACTCGAACAAACGTGGACAGAATTACACAACGAAATGCTTGCGGCAAGCCACCTTTTAAGCCAGATAGATAAAATACTGATTCCGCAAGCAGAGCAAACGATTGCTTCCGCTGCAAAATTATCCAAATTAGGAGAAATTACCGCATTGGAACACATGATATTAACCAAAGACGCTTACAAAGTCTATTCCGAAAGGGTAGAAGCCTTATACCACTACAATACCGCCATTATTAAGTTGAGAGTATTTAGCGGAAAATAATTATTTCTCTTTATTAAAAACATCAAAAAAAATATCAAAAAATGTACTTTCAATATAAATCTTTGATTAAATCGGCTGTAAATATCACTAAGCCCGAATTATCTGTATTTTTCACAAGAATAATTCTACTAATCTTGTCGGGGCTAATGACATCCTCCTTACAAAGCTGTGGAAAAAAGGCGGAAGAAAGCCCCGCTATCCCACAAATATCGGATACGACTGCTACAAATAAGGGATTTACCTTAAATCAGAATGTTTTGCTTACGGCAGGTATTGAATTTGAGCCGGCAGTAAAAGCAATGTTTCCTTATCGCTTCAAGGCAAATGGAAAAGTAAGTATTCTGGCAATTGCACAAGCAGATGTAGCGTCTCCTTTTAAGGGTACAGTAAAAAATTTTTTTAACAAAGAAGGACAATATCTATCTAAAGGACAAGCAATTCTTGAACTCAATGTTCCAGAGTTGGTTCATTATCAGGAGCAATATCTCCAAACTAAGGGGGAATTATCTTTCCTTTCGCAGGAGGTAGCCCGTCAAGAAGCACTCCAATCAGAAAATGTAGGGGCATTAAAAAACCTCCAAGAAGTCCGCTCAAAAATTCTGGCAGCAGAAGCCCGCCTTCAAGCCGCAGCCGCTATACTCAACATCGCGGATATTCAACCGGAAAGTCTTAGCAATGGCACTAATTTCATCAGCACTTATACCCTGAAAGCTCCTATTTCGGGCTATATTTCCCACTTCTCGGTTACTTTGGGTGCGCCGGCTTCGGAGGGTACTATCCTAACCCATATCAACAATATAGAGGATTTGTATGCTGATGTTTTTATCTACGAGAAAGACATACAAAAGGTAAAAGCCGGACAGGTAGTTTCTCTTACTTTTGCAGACCCCAAAATCCCCGTTCTTAGTGGCAAGATTGAGTACATAGGAAAAGAATTAGACCCCAAAAATAAAACCGTAATGCTCCATATCCCCTTTGCCGTGCCTAAGGGGATAATGATTCTACCCGAAATGCAGGTTACTGCAAAGATTGAAACAGGAGTAGAATCCTTACACACCCTTCCGGAGCAAGCCCTGATACACGGAGAAGATGGAGATTATATTTTTTATACAGAAAATCCCAAATCGGAAAAAGTAGAGATTAGGGTGCTTCCACTCCCCGTTTATACCCAACAACACGGAAAAATAGGAATTTCTAACCTACCCTCTGAGGGGCTTTATTTTGCGGTAAAGAACGCAAACATCGTAAACGGAGAGTATAAGCGGAGCGAAATGGAAGAAGAATAAAAAGCGAGCATATAGGGTTTTCTACATAATAGTGATAAGCCTACTCCTTCTTTTAATCACGCGCCATTGAATTTGTTTCTGGCTACGTTTACCCGACATCTTTGTGTTTTCACTCACGAAACTTTCGTGAGTGAAAACACAACAAGGGCTGCTCCCTCTTCCCGTCGTATTGAGCCAAAGAAAAACATCTCACCAATTCTACTAAAAATGACCCGCTTCAAGTAAAAATTTGAGGGTAAGCGGATATTTTGCTTAGAAATATACCGCATTAAAAACGGCAAGTGGGGACCTTTTCCCTACATTCAAACTTAATGTATCTCCATGTATTGTATAATTATTGGCAAGTTTAAAAACTTCCAAAAATTCACTTTCTTTGATTTCTTGGTCGGGGCATACCTTCATCGTTACGGCTAAATGCTCCGAAAAACGAATACGGTTTCCCGTTTCTAATTGATAAGTACCATTAAATGTATTACAGCCCGCAAAGCCATTGATTGCTCCTCCTTCTTTCAGCATGAAATATTGCTCTCTATCTTGATTTTCGGACATTTTTACGGGTTGCCCGTCAAGTGTTACGAGTTTCCAATACTTATTTACGATTGAATTGTCGTTCATTGTGTTAGGAGTATCTTTACTAGTTTTGGAGCTATTAGTTTTGCTAAACACTCCACAACCCAATAGCATCGTCGAGAGTATCGCCAAAATAAATACCTTGTTCATATTAAATTTATGTTATTTTTTATAACTTGGTTTACTATCTTATTAAAAATTGTCAGTGATGATATTTCATTTATCTCTTTTACAATAAAATCCCCTAAGTTTAGAGTCTTCCAAGTCCTTATACGTTTTCACCGCAAAATGTTCCCAATAAAGGTTAGTATTTTTGTAAAAATTATCCTTTATCAGACATTTTTCCTCCTTCAAGAAGTCAATCGCTTCAAATCGGCTATATTCATCGTTTTTTGATTAGGCGGTTAGTACTTCAACACTTGATTAAGCCCTTTTACAAACTCATTTTTACCCCCATTGGCAGGGTGTCTAATGTAAGTAAATGGTAATCCTATTTTGTCCAATTGTGATTCTGCCTTCCTTCCTAAGGCGATTATTTTTTCAATATCATAGATTTCTAAAAGGTCTTCTAGAACCGCTTTCCCTTCTGCTAATTCGGTTTTTGTAGGAGTTCGATTGGTGCTTGTATCATTTTCTAAATGGGGGTGAAAGGGGAAGATATTCCAAAGCAAGGGCATAATATCACTACATTTTGAGAGTTCGTTCCAAACCATCGTTGCAGACATTTCACTTTCAAGATTCTCTTTATCATTAATAAATTGTATAGGGTCATCGTTAAAAAACACGTTTTCAAATAGTATCCTTTCGCTGGTAAAGGCAATCCCCGAAAGCCGGCAGCCTTTGTAGCCCGGAGCCTCTCCCAGAATTAGGAGTTTCGGACGCAATGTTTTCATTTTTCTTAAATATATCCTCAAATTATTTCGTCTTATCTGCCCTTCGCGGCTATCGCCAAAATATAAATTAGTCGTATTACTTCCTTTTGGGACAAGTGACAGGCGTGATATGAAATTTTCTATGGATTTCAATATTATATTTTTTTTAGGGCAACTTATCGTAGTCTATACCGCTTAAATAATGGAGTGTTTTGCATCAAATTATGCTAAATTTCCATGTTTTTACCTCCTTATCTGTAATCAGCACAAAGATATAATTGCCGATAAGTAGAGCCGAAATATCAATTTCTATAGTTCTATTCGTTCCAACAATAGAAGGAATCTTCAGTAGTTCTCTTCCTGCTACATCAAAAATCTTAACGGAAGCCCATTCGTTGGGAGATGGCGAATAATTCAAGTAGATGAACTCATGGGCAGGCACCGGATAGATAGCAGCATCGGTAAGCCTCTCTTGTACCTCATGAAAGACAAGTACCTTTGAAAGATATACATATAGGTCTGCTTCATCTTGTTTTAGGCGGTAATACAGTTTTTCATAATAGCCAGATAAAGTGGTATCCGTAAACTGATAGCTATTTGCTCCGGTATCGGGCTGAATCGTTGCGATATTTTCCCAGATTATCCCATTATTGCTTCTTTCTACAATATAAGGCTTCATGATGCTACTGTCTGTCGTAATCCAGAATAGCTCTATGAGTAACCCGTTTTGGTTACCATAAAAATCCGATAGCGGCATGACGGATTGCCCCTCAACCGATGAGATAAAGCACCAAATCAGGGTAAAGAAAAGCGGACGCATGGGATTAAGGGAGCTTGTTTGCGCGCCCTTTCACTTCATCCGTTACGATTCCGCCAAATCCTATTCTGTATGTATAGGTAAGCTCATTATTATTCCGAACCAAGGTGAAGTTATCCCACAAACCGTTACAATTATAGCCGGTCTGAATGTTCAAATTACTTGCCGTAACATCGCATTTTATCGTATCACAACTGCTATAATCTCTCCAACTAACGACCTTGTTATCTAAAAAATAAAGTACAAAGGTATCGGTGCGAAAAAGTGAGTGGGTGGAATCGGGAAAGGTATTGAACTTCCGGGTAATAGTATCATTGAAACTATAAATACCCGCAAATAACTCTCCGGGAAAAAGGCAAGTACCGTCATCGGATTTTGCCTCGGGGTCAAAATTAATGCCGTCGGAGGA
>CAUJFT010000147.1 GCA_963169475.1 Bacteroidota bacterium
CCCATATTTACACTCTCTAATAGCGGAAACGTTACCCTTACTTCTGCCGTAATAGAATATGCCATTGACGGAGGAACTCCTCTGACGTATAGTTGGACGGGAAACCTTGATTCATTGGAAACAGATGTCATTAATCTACCTTTTGTAACTACAACACCCGGAGGACACACCATTGCTTTTACCGTAGTCTCCTCTAACGGTAGCCCTGATGCAGTAACAGGAAATAATAGTATGTCGCAGCCATTTTTTGTGCTATCACTTGGAGGAACTCCTCTTCCCTACACAGTAGATTTTGAGTCTGCGGTTTTCCCACCGAATAGTTTGGTGATTGTAAATCCCGGAAATGGAGTTACTTGGGAGCTTGCCACGAATGCAGCAGCACTTGGGTTACAATCCGCAAAAATTAGAAATATCAATATTAATATCGTAGGGGAGGAAGATGATATTCAATTGCCGGATTTCGATTTCAGTACTTATCAAACGCCACAATTACAGTTTGATTGGGCGTATGCCCCCTTCACTCAAGGGGCTTCGGATACCCTTCAGCTTTTGATTTCGGCAGATTGCGGTCTTACCTATGACAAGGTCTTAAATATGTCTGGTATTTCTCTTCAAACAACTTCTGCTACGACTTCAGCTTTTATACCTACACTTCATCATTGGAAGCACAAAATTGTGGACCTCACTCCTTATGGTGGTGCAGCTAGTGTAAAGATGAAGTTTAAAAATATTTCTGGTTATGAAAATAACTTGTATATAGACAATATCAATGTAACGGCAATCCCTACTACAGTAGGCTTACCTTCTTCTTTTGAGTTTTCCCAATCTGTTTCGCTTTATCCCAATCCAGCAAACGATATATTAAGTATTCAACTTTTTGCTAATCAAGCCGGATTACTGAATGTGGAAATCTTAGACGTAGCCGGAAAACGTGTGTTATATCAAGATTATTCCTACCAAGAAGGGCAAAATGATTTCAAAACAAATCTTTCTACTATTGCTCAGGGTATATATTTTGTAAGACTGAATAATCAGCAAGAGAGTATAATACGTACACTTATTAAACAATAATTGCGCGAAGCAAAATATTTTACGGGTGGTACAGGTTTAAGATGTACCACCCGTTTGTTTATATAATAGAATATAAATTTATCCTATGTTTTGTCCATAATTGTATGGATATTGCGTTTGCTACAAAGAATGTACCTTTTTCAGAATATAGAATTATAGTTACAAAATCATAAAAAAATAAAATGAGAAATCAAGGATTGTTAGTTGTGTTCCTTTTCTATTCTTTTCTTGTAGTGGGTCAGAGTTATCGCTATGCTATTTTTTCACCTGAAAATAAAAAAATCATGGAATTTGAATGGGACGACTACCGTGATTTTAGCGAAAACTTAGCCGTGGTTACCCTGAAAGGCAAATCCGGTTATCTTAATACTGAAGGAAAAATCGTAATTCCAAGTAATGGGGAGTTAGCCTATGATGAAGCCAATGATTTTAATAATGGGCTTGCTATTGTCAAGAAAAATGAAAAATACGGAGTGATAGATAAGCTGGGAAATATTGTTTTACCTATTCAATACGACGAGGTTGAGTTTGATACAAAAGGCAAGTTTGCAAAAGTGGGTAACTATTACAAGTATGCACTTATGACGGAGAAAGGAAAATTACTCACCCCGTTGAAATATTCGCAAATCATAATTGATGATTCTCCTTTTCCCATAGCTACGAATGAAAGTTTCAACGGGGATACCTGGGGCTATCTCAATTCGGAGGGAGTGGAAATCATAAAACCTCAATATGAGGGTGCTTGGGCATTTCAAGACCATGTTGCAGTTGTCAAAAAAGATGGACTGATGGGATTGATTGATGAAAAAGGAAATAGCATTTTATCTCCCAAATATGAAGCAATCGAAAGACGGTTTGAGTTAATCACCGCCTATAATGGAGAGAAATTTGGGGTATTATCTATTCAAGGTAAAGAACTTACACCGCTTATTTATAATAGTATTGGAACTCAACTTTATGGAATTTCGGACGGAATGCTCGCAGTAGAGAGAGAAGGAAAGTGGGGCTTTTTGAACGTACAGACTTGGGCAGAAGTGGTCTTAGAATATGATATGGTTAGACACTTCTCGGGGGGCTATGCGGCGGTAAATAAAAATGGTTTGATGGGTTTTATTAATAAATCCGGAAAGCCTATTACGGCATTGAAGTATGAGAGGGTAAATGACTTCTCGGAAGGAGTGGCGGCAGTGAGCCTTAATGGAAAATGGGGATATATAGACCAAAGTGGAAAAGAAGTAATTCCTTTAATATATGAAGCAGCTTACGAATTTGAGCAAGGAGTAGCTTCTGTACAAGTGGGAGAGGCTTGGAAAGCAATCAATAAACAAAATCAATTTGTCCCTGAAAAAGTAATAGCTACCCCCTCTGACAAAAGCTATCATATTAAGCAGATAGACGAAACGGGCTTTTGCACCTTTGTTTATCCTAGGTTAAATCTCAAAGTAGAGAAATATTGGGACGGATTTGGAGATGCACATGATGGAAAGCTTACAGATTTGTCCTCTCAACAGCTTGTGGGGGAAAATATCGTATTTGACAATGGAAAAATTATCAAGGGAGATTTTTATGGAGCAGGAAAAAAAGTTACAATAGAGGACGTTCGGGGCATTGCCTTAGAAAATATTCGGGAAAAAATCAAAGAAAAAACAACTGAACCTCCAAAGCAAAAAACAAAGGAAGAAATAGTTGCCGCAAATAATGCCTATATCCGCGACTTAGAAGAGTTAGCGCAACTATATGAAAAAAGAGATAAACTCCGTTCTGATTTGTTAATCAGCGATTGGGATTTTCTGGATACACCAGAACAAAGGAAGGCAAAAGAAATAGCCCGCAAAAAGCCTTACATAGAAGTCTTGACAAAAATAGATGAAAAGATAGCCTATCTACTCAATCACCCGGAAACGGATAGTGAATATAGGGTAAACCTCTTAGAGACACAAAAGACGAACAAAGAGGAACTTTTAAAGGCTCAAAGCGATAGATAGGCAAAAAAATGTGTAATGCTTAGATATATGACAAAAAAGAAAAATAGTCAAAACACAATGCTAAAAGAACTTTTTATAAAAATAAAATTATTCTTAGGTATTTGTATTGATTGGACGTATAGCCAAATATTGCAAAAATAATTATATTTGTAATTATTCAGTATTATGGAAAAGAAGCATCGTAAAAATAGGTGCTTTTATTCTTTCACTATCATTACAAAAATAGAAATGAAGAAAATTAACTTTATTTTTTGGATATGTATGAGCTGGAGTGTAGGTTTTACATTCGCCCAAAAAACATTTTTGAACACGATTGGAAGTACAGAGGAGGAGCAGGGATACGGTATCGTTCAAACTACTGATGGCAATTTTGTGTCAGCAGGATTTACTTCAGGGCTTTCTAGCGTTGGGACTATGTCCTATTGTACAAAATATTCTAATAATGGAGATATTCTATGGACAAAAACCATTGGGTATCTTGTACAAGAAAAGGCTTATGCCATTGCCCCTACAAATGACGGAGGAGTAATCATAGGAGGGGAGGGGAAGTATTGTGTGAATTTTAACTGCGGGACAGATGCCTTTATTATTAAATTAGATGCTTACGGAGAAGCCCAATGGACACGTGGATTTGGCGGAATTGCATGGGATGATATTCAAGATATACATCAGCTACCAGACGGAGGGTATATCCTTGCCGGCAATACCGTTTCTTACGGGCAGGGAAGTTATGATATGTTTATGATTCGTACCAATGCCAATGGTGATACCTTGTGGACTAAAACTTATGGTACTACGGGAGTGGTGTATGCAGAGGAAAAAACAGCGAATGTGATTGCCACCGAAGACGGTGGATTTTTATTGTGCGGAAATTTATATAAAGGAGATGATAATACCAGCAATAATTATCTTGCTTGTCTTATCAAAACCAATGGCAACGGGGAGGTACAGTGGGCGAATAATTACTATGGAGTAGGAATGACAGTGGATAAGGGCGTAAAGGCTCTCCAACTTTCCAACGGGAATTACCTACTTGCTACCTATTCCGGTTTGATGACAATCAGCCCCTCGGGTTCAATTCTATCTAATAAGAAAATCCCGTCCGGTTTTACCTTTATTGGGGGACAGTGGGGTTGGGGTTCAATTGCAGAAGGAATTGATGGGGATATTATTGCTTGTGGAGGACACGCAGGAGATGCTTGTATTTTTAAATTTGACCTAAATTGGAATATAATTTGGGCAAAAAAAATAGGGACAGGTGGAGGAAGTAGTTACGACTTCTTCCATGAAGTAACCCAAATTACAGATGGACGAATCTTAGTATCTGGCTATACCTCAAGTATGGGGGTAGGAGGGGGGAAAAGCGATAACCTCACAGTTGTCATGGATAGTTATGGAAATATAGCAAGCGGATGTGGAGCAGATATAACTATTACCTTAGATAACCTTTCAGTTACCTCTGAACCGCGCACCGTATTAATTAAAAGTGGTTTTTTGACTTCCTCTCCAACAAGCACCGCCACTGACGTATCAAGTACAGCAGTAAGTACTCAAATTTGTAGTGAGAGCTATACTGTGGGCATTAGCGACATTCTCCATGAACATGTGAAAATATATCCGAATCCTTCACAAGGAGACCTAATGATTCAAAGCGATATTCCCCTGCATCAACTAATGCTTTTTGATATGTATGGAAAAACCTTTATTTATCCATTATCTTCCCAAAACGTATTATTATTTCCTGAACTTGTCTCCGGTACTTATCTTTATCAAATTCAGACAGATAGGGGGCTTATTACGGGAAAATGGATAAAAAAATAGGAAAACTATGGACTACATCTCTGATTGTATAAAACTTGGTTTTTATTGCGTATAAATTATTCTGTATCTTTGCGGGCGATTTTGAATAAATAGCTTACGTTTAAGGAGACTTGTTTTTTTGAGAGAGCGGTGTTTTTGGGGTTTTATGTACAAAAAAACAGATAAATCTCCCTCAATATCAGGTCTTAATCAAGTATAAAATGAAAAATACATCTGAAAACATCAATGCTCGGCGGGTACTCCTTCCGGTTTTTGTTACTGTTTTTATAGATATGATGGGTGGGGGAATCCCCATTCCCATTATGCCCTCCCTCATACTTACGCCCGAAACCGCAATACTTAGTCCAGAGGTAGGTCCCGAGTTGCGCAAAATTATTTTTGGGTTTCTTACGGGCGCATTTTTCCTTGCCCAATTTATAGGCGCGCCAATTTTGGGGGCAATTTCGGACAGGGACGGCAGAAGAAAGGTACTTATGATTTCCCTTGGGGGTACTGTGGTTGGGTATCTTCTTTTTGCATTAGGAATTTATCTTAAATCCTTGCCCATTTTGTTTATAAGTCGGGTGCTTGCGGGTTTCATGGGCGGGAATATCTCTGTGGCATTGTCTGTAATTTCAGACGTGAGTACACCGGAAAATAAAACAAAGAACTTTGGGCTTATTGGGGCTGCTTTTGGGCTTGGGTTTATTTTTGGACCTGCTCTTGGTGGCATGTTGTCAGATAGCACAATATACAGTGGGTTTGGTTTGATTACTCCTTTTTTGGTTTCAGCACTTTTTACCTCTTTGAATATTTTGCTCGCAAACAGAAATATTCCTGAAACTATCCGCGTCCGGTCTCAAAGAAAAGTGAATCTACTTACAGGGATTGATAATATTCGCGCGGCTTTTTATTCGCCGACCTACCGAATGATTTTTGGTATGGTATTTTGTATAACATTTGGGTTTGCTCTCTTTACTCAATTTTTCAATGTATTCTTGACGGAGGCTTTTCAGATGGATAGAACTAACATTGGTTGGCTTTTCTCATACGTAGGCATTTGGTCGGTCATTGCGCAAGGGGCTTTGGTGCGCCCATTATCTAAAAAATTTAGACCCGTTCAAATATTGAGTGTATCTCTTTTTGTCCTAAGCCTATTTCTTGTGCTAATAATTTTACCGCAGGAATCTTGGTATATGTACCTTATTATTCCTTTTATCGCTTCTTCACAAGGTATGACGCAGCCTAACGTTAATACAATCATAACAAATGCTTCTGCTCCCGAAGCTCAGGGGCAAATTTTAGGAATAAGCCAGTCTGTGCAGTCTCTTGCGATGGCAATACCGCCTATGTTAGCCGGTTTCCTAAGTAATATTAATATTCGTTTCCCCAATTATATTGCTGCAATATGTATGCTTGGAGGGTGGGCTATTCTTTATTTTAGAGTACGAAAAAACCAAACCTCTACCTAATTAAGAGGGATTCGTAGTATATTTTAAGTATAAGTGAATAAAAAAACTAAGAAAATTATTACTAGTTAAAATATTGATTATTAATTATCTAATATTGTTAAGTACTGGTTTGAAATTAGTTTATGATATTATTTTTAGTTAAAAAACTGATAAACAATTATTTGTATATACTAAGAACTTATCATTAAAAACTAAGAACTACTTATTCGTTATTCATTCCTAACTATTCGCTGCTTGGTAGCAAAAAAGCAAATACTTTTCGAAAAATGATATTTCCAGCTTATAAATTTGTAATCAACTCCGACTCTGGCTCCGAAAAAATCTGGGATATTGCCCGAAAGAAATGGATTATCCTCACTCCGGAAGAGTTTATCCGGCAACACTTATTGCACTATTTGGTAAAAGAGAAAAAAATCCCCCTAAGTATGATTGCTGTAGAAAAACAAATTAAGTTATACAAAAGGAAAAAACGGTTCGATATTGTTGTATTTGCTCCGTCTGGAATGCCCCTTATTGTATGCGAATGCAAAGCCCCTGAAATAGAAATTAGTCAAGAAACAGTATATCAGATTGGAGAATATAACCTTGTTTTAAATGCACCCTATCTCCTAATCACGAACGGCAATCAGTTGTTTTTTTATGAAATAACCCCTACCGGCGAATACATGCCTTTGGATTTTATAGATTTTAGTTTTTAG
>CAUJFT010000148.1 GCA_963169475.1 Bacteroidota bacterium
GCGAAAAAAATTTAAAATAATATCCAAAAACTCATTACTAATAATTACTTAAATATATGACTCATAAAAAAACCTTTGTTTTCTTCATAAGCTTTTGGGTGTGCGCTACGCTTTATTCGCAAATCCTTACTCCTTTTCAAAATATAACAATCATTCAGGAGGGAGATACCCTAACGAATCCTTTTGCTGGCGGTATGAATTGTGCGCAGTTTTCATTGGCAGATTTTAACTTTGACGGGCAACAAGATTTATTCACCTTTGATAAAGACGGGGATTTTCCATCTGTTTTCTTGTGTACGAGTGTCTCTCCGGTAACCTATAGCTTCGCTCCGGAGTTTAAAAGCTATTTTCCACCTACTCTCAAACATTGGGTGTTGTTACGCGACTATAATTGTGATGGGTTACAAGACCTCTACACAACCGGTTCTTACTCCAATGCGATCTACATTTATCCGAATACTTCTTCTGGCACTACGCTTAGTTTTAGCCAAACCCCTATCGGTCCTCTCACGGCAGACGGAGATACTATCACTGTTTTTGAGACCGATATTCCTACCATCATAGATGTAGATAATGATGATGATTTAGATATCTTGAGTTTCGATACACAAGGGTTTTTTATGGTTTTTTTTGAAAATAAATCACAAGATTTATATCAAGATTGTAATCATGTAGAGTTTACTATCAATAATACTTGTTGGGGACAATTTCGGGAAGAAGGACTAAATAATGATATTTTTCTAAATGTTGCTTGTAAATCCGAAACGGGCTACGAGAGTAGCCCGTTGAGCAGCCGGCATTCCGGCTCAACCGTAACAGCTTTTGATAAAAATAATGATGGAGCAAAGGAGCTTTTAATTGGGGATATTTCTTTTGATAATTTGGTTTATCTCAATAATGGGGGAACAGCAACGACTCCGGATATGGACCAATTTATTTATCAATTTCCGGATTATGACCAACCCGTAAGCCTGACGACTTTCCCTGCTGCCTATATGATTGATGTGGACATTGACGGGTTAACGGATATGATTGTTACGCCCAATAATGTTAATGTAGGAGCAAATTACAAAAACGTCTTGTTTTATAAGAATGTAGGTAGTACGAATAATGCGGTGTTTGAACTTCAGCAGCGTGATTTTCTCCAGAATACCATGATAGATTGTGGCACCGCTGCACGCCCATTTTTTTTTGACTATAATCAGGACGGACTACAAGATTTATTAATCGGAAATGACCGGTACAAAACCTCTTCTTCTTTTGAGGAATCAGACCTTACTTTGTATAAAAATATTGGCACCGCCTCTCAACCAAGCTTTGAATTTGTAACGTCCACTTATTTAGACTTAAAGTCGCTCTTTGATAGCCCTGCAATTTTTGGGGTTCACCCTACATTTGGAGACCTTGATGCGGACGGAGACCAAGATTTAATATTAGGAGATTATGAAGGGAAATTACATTATTTCAGAAATGAGGCAACTGCCGGGAATCCCGCTTCTTTCAATCTTATTTCCCCTATTATGAGCAATATTGATGTGGGAGCTTCGGCAACTCCTTTTCTCGTAGATATAGATGAAGATGGAGATTTGGATATAGTTGTGGGCGAACAAGTGGGGATACTTAATTATTTTGAGAATAAGGGGACTCCTTCTCAACATATTTTCAGCACCAATCCAGATAATGACTTTTGGGGGGGGATTGATGTCAGTGTAAATTGTTGTATGGGGCTAACTTCTCCTTTTTTATTTAAAAATAATAATCAAGAATGGGAGCTTCTACTAAGCATGGACCAAGGAAAAATCTGGCATTATGACAATATTTCCGGAAACCTAAATGGCAATTTTAATAAAATCACGGAGCAATACGGCGGGATTTCAGAAGCAGGAAGATGTTATGCCTCCGGAGCAGATATTGATGATGATGGAATGATGGACATTGTGGTAGGGAATGTGAGAGGAGGAATAGGACTCTATCATACCCCGATAGTATTAAGCAATGATAAGGCGGTAACAGCAATACATTCTGCGAAACTTATCCCTAATCCTGCTCAAAGTGGTACTATTAGTATAGAGTCACCTCTGAATTTTTCGCGCCTCCTCTTGTTTGATATTCAAGGTAAAAAATGGGGGGAGTATTCCGTTCAAAATGCCACGTTTGATATCGGTAAACTTGATTCCGGATTATATTTCTATACGTTATTTACGGAGGGACAAACAATAGTAACGGGGAAATTGGTGATTAAGGAATAAAAGGGTATGTATTTTCGTAACTATCCGGGCAAAGATTTTTTTTTGTAATGTCGCTGGTTCCGGATAGTTATGGTATCCTTTTTTTAAAGTAAACATAATCATGGGTATTTTCACTCACGAGGGCAGAAGTCAAAGCGGTGTGATGTTTCGTTTATTCGGCACTTTTTTGATTATTATAGTAGTGATTGCCGAAGCAGTGTGATGTTTCCCTTCGCTCAACCAGACATTCCGTCTTCCTGAAATTCTTAATATGTTTGCATTAAGTAAAAACAATTATCACTTAAACAATTGGTTATTAACTATTTATTTCTGTTATTTATTAATTATTTTCAATTATTCATTGCTTAAGGTTATTCTTTGATTATTTTGCGGGTGATGGTTTTTTGTTCTGTATAAATCTGTATATAATAAACCCCTGCTTCCCAGTCTCTAATGTCTAACTCAATATTTTGGAGTGTGTTTTCGGCATTAATTCCTGAACTGTATATGACCTGCCCTAGTTGATTGATGATTTTAATTTCACCCCACAATGCACCAAAAAGTTGATATTCTAACTGTATAAAATCTTGTGAAGGAACAGGATATACATTAGCATAAATTTCTATTTCTTTTTTGAGCCTTACTTCAACTACTCCGCTATACTCAAAGCTATTGTCTATGTCCACCATTTTGAGGCGATAAAAAACTTTATCCTTATTAATATTACTTACTCCAACGTCTGTAAAATTATAGTTGGTTGCGTTTTCAGTATTGCCTGCTGCCTTTACATAATCTAATACTTCAAAAGATTGTCCGTTATCCACAGAGCGTTCTATTGCAAAGAAAGAGCTATTTATTTCCCGATTCGTTTTCCACTCTACGAGAGAGTTTCCTTCATTGAGTTTAGCTTCAAGGCTAAGTAATTCAATGGGGAATATTGCGGAACTTAACCTCAATACTCCGAAATCAAAGGAGCCGTTATTAGTGGAGAAGTTTCCGTTTACGGAGTTAGTATAGCCTCCTACGATATAATCTCCCGCCACAGTTTGAAGTACGGTTCTACCATAGTCCCAGCCTGTTCCTCCTATGAGTGTATGATTTAGGTAGTTTCCGGTATAGTCTGTATAAAGCATCATAAAATCATAAAATCCGTTTCCTACCACCTGATTCCCTGCAATAGCATTAGAGGAAGAAGATCCGGAGAGTAAAAAGCCTCCGGAGGGGAGAAGGTTGATAGACATCGCAAGGTCATCATATATTCCTCCTATTGTCCTTAGCCATATCAACGAGCCTGCGGGAGTCATTTTGGCAATAACTACATCTTTTTGTCCCTGATTTGCACTCATATCCCCATCATTAGAGTAAGTATAACCGGTAAAAACAATATCATCAGAGGAGGTTTCTAATATTTCATTGGCATTTTCAGAAATGCTTCCGCCTATGCTTTTTTGCCACACAAGCTGACCATTTGATTCTACGTTTAACACCCAAATATCTTGGGTATTCACCGGAGGGAAGAAATTCATATCTTGATGGTTTCCCGTTACATCACAGTCATTAGATTCTGAATACCCCACTATCATGTATGTCCCGTTAGAGTGTTGAATCACAGAGTTTGCCCTATCTGACATGGTTCCTCCGTAGCACTTTGCCCACTGAACATTTCCCATACTGTCTAACTTAGCAAGCAGCACATCGGAGTTGCCGTGATTGCCATTCGGTTGGGCTGCTCCTCCTATTGAATAAATCATATTGGTAGAAAAAGAATATCCGGCTATTATAAATCCTCCGTCAGAGGTAGGATAAACAGAAGTGGCTTCTTCATTAGACATACCTCCTATGACTTTGCTCCAAAGGACACTCCCAGTAGTACTGATTTTTATTACCCATATATCTTTAGCACCGTAGCTCACCCCGACATCTCCGTTATTAGAAGCACTGCTTCCTACCATAATATAGCCCTGATTAGGGATTTCTTTGAGATAGTTTATCTGTTCATCATTGGTTCCTCCTAATGCTTTTGCCCACTGAATATTACCCGATTGATTCAGCTTTACAACCAAAGCATCTTTTCCCCCATAAGGGGATAGTGGTGTCCCATTAATTGTTTGGGAAAGTGTATAACCTGCCGCAATCAATCCTCCATCAGAGGTTTCTTTCATAAAATGTGTCCGGTCATCTTGAGTACCTCCGATACAGGACTCCCATAGTATATTGGTCTGTGAGAACCCATTTAAAGACAAGAACAGAGAAATGAGAACGAAGAATAAAAGGTTGAGATATTTCATAAGATTTAATGTTTTTAAAAACTCGTGGTATAACTACTTGCAAATATTTCGTTATATAGATTTTATTTTTATAGTAAATTTCATTTTATTACTATATTATATAATAGCAATATCCATACCACACAATTTACACAACATAGTAATATAAAACATAAAAAAGGTCGCCAGTTGGCGACCTTTTTTGGAAATACGATTAAAAAGTGTGTTTATTAATTCTTTATGAACTTTTTGGTTACCGCCTTCTCTTCTGTATAGATTTGGAGGTAATATACCCCTGATGCCCAATCTCTAATATCTAATACAATTTGCTCGGGGTTGTTTCCGGAATTTATACCAGAAGTGTACAATATTTGTCCAATTTCGTTTACAATTCTCAATTCAGCCCATTGTGCGCCATAGAGTTGGTAATCCACAAAGAGTTCATTTTGAGCCGGAATAGGATATACATTGGCATAAATTTGTTTATCATTATTCAATTTAAGCTCTACTACATTACTATACTTAAATGAATTATCAATATCCACCATTTTTAGTCTATAATGTATCTTATCTTGTGCAATCACAGCTACAGATTTATCTAAGTATTGATAAGTTTTTGGAGTCATACTATTTCCTGCTGCTCCTACTGTTCCGAGTGATTCAAACGTAGTACCTTCGTCTAATGAACGTTCAATCAAGAAGAAAGAGCTATTGACTTCGAGGTTGGTCTGCCATTTAAGAAGCCCGTCTGCTCCTTGTAATTCTGCTGTAAAATACAACAGCTCAACAGGGAATGCACTACCGGGGTATTGGAAGCCGGCATCTATGTACTTAAGGGTATCCATAGGAATCAGAGGAGGCAGGATTTCTGTGGTAACAAACTTCGTGATTACGCCATTTAGGAGATAGTCAAATAGATATGCAGGATTTGCATCACTATCAGTAGTATCGTTCACATTGAGATTCGCGTCAAAGGTGGTAAGGTCGCAGCTCGCACAAGCGTAAGGACTCAACACAAATGCCACTTTATAAAGTCTGGAAACATCTACATTCGTAAAGATATATCTTCCTCCGTCCCGTGTACGTGTAATATTTACTACACTATCAGTAAGGGCATCGATTAAAAGTACCTCTACGCCTCCTAAGCCCATATCAGGTAAAGAAGCTATGTTACCTGGTATCTGATTATTTCTAAATCCGTCAGCAGTATTAGCCACGCCTAATGTACCGTCACGGAATACAATTCCTGTGATTGTGGCAGGAGGGATAATTCCAGCATCTGCGGCTTCTGTATTCACTCCGGCAATTACGTTGTAAATTACGCCTGATGCACCAGTATTGACATCAACATCACTATCGAGCATATCGTTTGCACCTTTATTTCTAAGGGTGATATTACTACCCAATGGTTTTATAACTGTTATCTGATATCCTGCTCCCGGAATCAAATCAGGGAAGAAATATTGCCCATCAGCTCCGGTTACTGTTACCGCCACTAATGTACCATTATTGTCAAATAACTGAACAGTAACTCCCAATACGGGGAACTCTCCGGGGTCTTGTATTCCATTACCATTTAGTATCGTGGACACTCCTCTCTGATAGTCAAACCATACATATCCGTATAATCCTCCTGTTGGGGGTCTATGAAGCCCTGCATCTACCGTAGGATTAATCTGACCTGCACTTAGTGTGATTGTCGGGGTTATTCCGGTTAAAGGATTTACGTCACTGTCAAGATTGTCGTTTCCGCCCGCATCATTGATTATGAATGAATAGCCATTAGGAATTGTAGAGAAACCTACCGTATAATCTCCGGGTAGTAAATTACCAAAGAAATAATACCCATTTGCCTTGGTTATTGTGTGAGCAATAGCGGCATTATTAATGTCATAAATCGTTACAGTAACTCCTGAAAGACCGGGTTCCCCACTGTCTTGAATACCATTACCGTTCAGATCGTCCCATACGAAGTCGCCAAGTGCTGCCCTTGTCTGCGAGTAAATACCCGCATCGACTGTCAGATTTACTTCCCCCGTCAATAATGTATAAGTACCTGTTCTTCCGCTCACTATATTCGCATCGCTATCCAAAGAATCTAGGGTTCCGGCATTGGCGGAAGTTAGTACGTATCCTGCGGGAATATTGGTAAAGGCTACCACATAATCCCCTGCGGATAATCCAGTAAATAGGTATTCTCCTTGACTATTAGTGATAGTGGTTCGGAGGATTTGGCCTGTAGTATCAAGAAGATTAACCATTACGCCTTGTACTCCAATTTCAGAATTATCTTGGATTCCATCAAGGTTTTCATCAAACCATACTCTATTTCCTAATGCAGCTCCTGCGAGAGGATTGTATAATCCGGCATCTATATTCGTTACAGTC
>CAUJFT010000149.1 GCA_963169475.1 Bacteroidota bacterium
TTGCTGGATAGGCTTTGAGAAAGGGTTGAAAAATTAATATCTGTCAATGCAATTAGAAATTACAAAAAAGATAAAGGAAGAAGCTCAACGATTAGGGTTCTTTTCTTGCGGGGTTTCAAAAGCCGGATTTCTCGAAGAGGAAGCCGCTCACTTAGAACAGTGGCTTAAAGAAGGTAAGCACGGAAAAATGGCTTATTTGGAAAATCATTTTGACAAGCGGCTTAATCCTACTTTATTAGTAGAAGGAGCTAAGTCTATCATTTCTGTCCTTCATAATTATTTTCCGGAGCCTCATTTCAAACAACCCGAAGGAAGTCCAAAGATTTCTGTTTATGCATGGGGAATAGACTATCACATTATCCTCAAACAAAAACTCTTAGCACTTGCAGAATATATACAAAACACACTGTTTTCAGACTTTCAATACCGAATTTTTGTGGATTCGGCTCCGGTTATGGATAAAGTTTGGGCTCGAAAAAGCGGATTAGGTTGGATTGGAAAGCATACAAATCTTATCAGCCCTAAGGCAGGCTCTTATTATTTTATAGGCGAAATCATCTGTAATCTTGACCTAAGCTATGATTATCCTATAAGAGATTTTTGTGGAACTTGTACCCGGTGTATAGATGCTTGCCCTACCGAAGCCCTTTTGCCTTACCAAATAGACGCTAAAAAATGTATTTCTTACCTTACTATAGAGCTAAAAACCCAAACTCCTCTCGGCTTTGAGGAGCAATCCGAAGGCTGGGCTTACGGTTGTGATATTTGTCAGGAAGTATGTCCATGGAATCGGTTTTCGCGCCCTCATACTGGTCAAGAGTTTAAGCCCTTAGACTTTATACTACAATATTCTATGGAGGATTGGCTTAATACAGAGCCTACGGCGTTTAAAAAACTTACAAAGACCTCCGCAATGTCGCGAATAAAGTGGGGAAAAATGCAAGAAAATTTAATGTTTTCCCAAAAAAAGAAACTCGATTCCCCAAAAGAGAAATCGAGTGAAGAATAAAAGCTAGGTTTGTGAATGTTAGTATTTTTTGTCTTTGGGAAATACCGTTCCTGACATCTTTACAAGTTTGGTACCGGCATTGGTGGAAATGTTGATTTTTTTCAATTGGGTTCCCAACTTTGTATTGCTATCGAAGGTAACTTCAATGGGAGTACTCCCTCCCGGAGGGATTGATTCAAAGCTATAATCAACCGTAGTACAGCTACAGCCGGCATCTATATCGTGAATTAGTAAATCCTGATTACCAATATTTTTAAGCACGAATGTATGCTTAACCTTTGTACCTTCGATGATATTTCCGAAGTCATAACTTTCATGATTCATTACTGCGGCGGGTCTGCCGGCTACTTTGGGTCCGCTTCCGCTTCCGCGTGTGGTAGTTGGGGTTTCCAGACTACGGTTTGTAACCACATCCTCTTTGGGTATGGAGGAAGGAGGGCTTATTGTTTTGGGTTTCTCTATTGGTGGCGTTACCTTTACAGGCGTTTCTTTTAGTATGGGGGGGGCTTTTTGAGACTTTTTATCAGGAGGAGTTGAATTTGATACGGCTGGTTTTGCAGGTTCTTGTACTCCTGCCTTTACATTGTCTTTCTCATTCTTTTTTTCCGGTTCGGTCGTTACAATTTCTGTAGCTGGGGAAACCGGGACAAGCTGAGGTTGATTTACGGCTACTACCTCTTGGGATACTTGCTCTTCAGGAAAATCGTCATCTTCCTCATCTAAGCAACCGCTAATAAATAGAGAGAATCCGATGAAATAAAACAAGAATACGTAACGAAACGCTGTTTTCATATTGTTTTTATGAATTGATTAAGTTGAGAATAAAGCAATACTATAATGTAAGATTCGATAAAAAACTACACAAAATTAACATATTATTTTTGTTTTTCCTAAAAAAAAGATAAATTTTTTAGGAAAATAATACTATTTTGTGCAATTTTGCAAAAATTATGATATTTTAAAAATTATGATATTTTGTAAAGTTAATTGACCGTATTATTCTTTATTAGTGAATTTATGGCTTATGAACACTCGCCGCTTTTTCAAATTTATCGTTTATCCATAGCAGAGTTACAAAATCTCTATCTGGCTTATAATCAAATCGTTCACTACCGTATAACCATTTTCCCAAGAATACCTTAATAATATGATTATCAGGAGGTAGTTCAAAGCATAGGAAAGGCATATAGTCGTGATCTACCTCCTTTAATAGACTTCCATTGTCTTTGTTATAAAAATCTTGAAGCCTTATTTCAGGTAAAATAGCGCGTTTTTCTACTTCAATCCATTCCATTTTTTCATTACGTTCTATAAAAAAGGTATTTTCACTTTCCATTTTGTTATGATTCCATACCGAAACATCTACTACTAATAATGCTCCATTTTTTTTAGTATATGGAAAATCTTTAATAGATGTAAGGATTCCCGTATTTCTTGATTCAAGATAATAAAAAAGGTAGCGTCTTGTTGTGTCAGCAACAATGTCCCTGTATTGAGCAGTAGCAGCCGGCTCTCTATTTAAAATAGCATTGCGCATGGGTAGATTAGGAGCCTCTACCGTAGGGCTTTGCAAAAATATTTCGGGAATCGAAAGAAAAATTTCAGACAAGGTTTCTCTTTTTCCTTTAGGAGTTACGCTAAATTCCTTGATAGTATCTTGAGCTACCTTGAAGTTTTCTGTACTTTTTTTCCCATAACGCACCTCCTCCTCTCCTCTTTTGGGAAAATTACAAGAAACCACAAAATAGAAAACAAAGAAGTATGTATAATACGTATTAGTCAAATATCGTACCAAAGTATAATTATTTTTTATAATTAAACGAAATAAAAACTACCCTATTGCCAATCGGTATGCCATATCGTAATGCTCTCCTAGATTTTTCCAATCAAAGTGTTCTGAGGTACTTTCTACTTGGTTTCTAAGCTGTATGCGTTCCCGTCTATTTAGCTGAACAAATTCCATCATGATATTCGCTAATTCTTCTGCGGCATCTTCAAAAGATTGGTTTTTGCGATTTACTACATAAATTCCCTTTTCGTGATGGTCGGAGAGGGTGTCTAGCACATAATCTCCAAATCCGGACAGGTCGCTCGTAACGGAAGGCACCCCGCTGCATAAACATTCAAGTGGGGTGTAGCCCCATGGCTCGTAATAGCTGGGAAATACTCCTAGATGGCAACCTCTTACGAAGTCGCTGTATTCTATTCCAAAAAGGGGATTCATGGGCGAAATAAAATCAGGGTGATATATGACCTTTACAGGATTTCCTTTTTGATTTAATAGTTTGACCCGATTAAGAAAAAGGACAATTTCGTCGCCCTCTGGGTTCTTTAAATCATGGGTAACAAAGGGCGGATTTTCTTTGGACTTCCATGTCTGAAGCGTTCTTCTAAGCCTAAGCCTCAAGTAGTCTGATACAAAATCATTGAGGTAGGGTAGCTTGTAATCTTCGCTTGCTGCGGATGATTGAAAAAGTTTTGACCTTAGCTCCTCTGCGATTGAATCACAAGTTTTTCGGATTTCTTCCATGATTCCTCTGGACTCTAATACTTTAGGGTTGATAGAGGAATAGGGACTTTTTGTGATAAAAAACATGATGACTTTCGTGTCCGATTTTGCCTGTTGCATTTTCCAATTGAGCCGAAGCAGGGCTTCAAGTGTCATGTCAAACCCTTTGTTTTTATATTCATATCTACCAGAGGTAAAGAAAAAGAGAGTTTTATCTAAGTCAAAGGCATAACTATTGAAGAAATGCCCCATGGTAAAAGCCTGAATTTTTTCTTTATACTCCTGATGAAGGTTCTGAAACTTATGGAGTGCCGTAAATCGTTCTACGTTTAAGCCATTGGGTAAAATAAGGTCTGGCTTCCTGCCCAATAAAAATTCACATTCCCTTGCTGTAACTTCACTTACGGTTGTAAAAATATGACTATTCTGAGCTGCAGCTCTTTCGATTCGGGCTTGTGTTTCGATTCCGAAATGCCGGCACTCTTTCAGCCAATCATAGAAGGGGAGATGTTCATAAAATTGAGGGTCGTTGCCGGCAAGATACCTACCCAGAAGGGTAGCATGGGTGGTGAAAATAACCCTCAATTGTCGTGAAGACTTGGCAAGTGCCGGAATACCCGTGGCTGCCATCCATTCGTGAATATGAGCGAGTATGGGGTTGGATTTATTTTTTTCTTCTTCTGCTAACCCGGATAAAAATATTTGGACCATGTGTCCATACAAAAGCACTTGGTCGATGAGTGAGTCTTTGGTAGGGGTTGGAATATCGTAGTCTTCCCACAAGTGAAATTTTATATCGTTAAGAAGATGTGTAACGTTTTGTATATTGAAAAGGACGACCTTGGGTCTTCCGGAAATCAACCACCGACCGTATAGTACATCAAAGCCAGCTTTTCTCATTTTTAGTACTACCTGCCCGAAAGCATCATTATAATTGGTCGTAGGGTCAAATATTGCTTGAACACCCGGGTGTACATTGGGACCCAGAAGGCAATAATTATCCCCCCATTTTTCAATCATTCGGGGGACTTTGGAACGAACTACTGTATGGATTCCGCCTACTTGGTTACACACCTCCCAAGCCGCTTCTACTAGGAGGGAGTTGGTTATTTCTCGTGGTTGGAATGATTCCGATTTATTTTTTTTCATAACACGCTGCTTAGAAAGGTTACTGATGATGGATTGCGAAGATAAGTGCCTTTTATGATTCTTGCAAATTATCACAGCAGATATCTACCTGATTTTTTATTATTTTTTTCAGGCAGGAGGAATAAGAAACGATTCTTTTTATTCTATTGTAAGAAAAAGCAACGCGATGCCCAATGGCTGATGGCTCGTAATGATTATTCTTTCAAAAAGGTTTTTACCTCAAAATAGTATTTTTGTCCATTAATTTCACAATCAATCAGTGCCAGAGCATTAAATCGTTTGGGTGGTTTTTGATAGGGATAAATACCGTTAGCTTCTGCTTTAAGAGTAAACTGCTCCCCCTTTCTGATGGTAGAGGATTTTGGTTTTTTTTCCTTATCTATGTAGAGGGGGATTGTTGTTTTATCTTTAACCCAAAGAGAATTAACCTTCAGGCTGATATTTTCATTCGCCGTAAAAATTATACTATATACATCGTGTCCTTTTATAGGTGTACGCGTTGAGCCAACTCTTTGGGAAGGGTTAGCATTGTATACAGATAGATTTGCAGTATTTAGCCTTACAAGAGCCTCTGTTTCCTTTTGAGAAAATACACACAAAGGGAAGCTAAGAAGCATAAATAAAATAAAACACAACCTCAACATAGAATTTAATTTAATATCAGAATTTTATGAAAAAAAATATGATACAAAATTAAGAATATTTATATTGTCGTGCAACTTTTTATTTATAAAAAGCCCACTACCTTAGGAAAGAGTAGAGGGCTTTGGGATATTTCTGTTTTATGATGTTGAGTCTATACTTCTAGCAGTAAACGGGAAGGATCTTCTAATCTTTCCTTTACCTTTACCAAGAAACTCACGGCTTCCTTTCCGTCAATGATTCTATGGTCATAGGAGAGTGCTAAGTACATAATTGGACGAATTTTGACCTCGCCGTTAATAGCAACCGGACGCTGAACGATATTGTGCATTCCGAGAATTGCTACTTGTGGGGGATTTAGAATCGGCGTAGAAAGCATGGATCCGAAAACGCCTCCGTTCGTAATCGTAAAAGTCCCTCCGGTCATATCTTCAATGGTGATTTTATTCTCTCTTGCTTTGAGCGCATAGGCCATGATTTCTTTTTCTATTTCTGCGAGGGAGAGTAATTGGGCATTTCGGATATTCGGTACTACGAGTCCTCTTTCAGTGCTTACTGCTACCCCAATATCCATGTAATTGTGATACACAATATCTTGCCCATCAATCATAGCATTTACGGCGGGAAACTCTGCGAGTGCCATCGTGCAAGCCTTAGTAAAGAAAGACATAAACCCAAGCCCTACCCCGTGTATTTCTTTAAACTTATCCTTATATTTAGCGCGTAGGTCCATGATGGCCTGCATATCCACTTCATTGAATGTGGTTAGCATTGCGGTTTCGTTTTTCACTGAAACCAATCTTTGGGCTACTTTCCGGCGGAGGGTGGACATTTTTTCTCTTTTCTCTGCTCTATCTCCTATAATAGTAGGGATTGTGTCTGCTACAACGGGAGCGATAGTTTTTTCTTTGACGACCTCCGTTTTAGCAGGGGGGATAGGCTTATTGATATGTTGTATGACATCGGTTTTGGTAATCCTGCCATCTTTTCCAGAGCCTTCTATTTGGCTTGTGTTCAGGTTTTGTTCCCGTATCATTTTTTCGGCAGCGGGAAGAGCGGTTTTTTCATTTGCAACGATTACCTCCGTTTTTTCTTCTGTTTTGGGAGGTTGTTGAATGGGTGTTGGTTCGCCCCCTGCGGCTACTTCTGTATTAATGCTTGCTATTATCTGCCCAACTGCTACTGTTTCACCAGCTTTAGCGATAAGTTTAATCTTGCCAGAGGCAATTGCGTTTACGGTCAACGTAGCCTTGTCTGAACTAATTTCGGCAAGTTCGGTGTCCATTTCTACGATACTGCCATCTTCTACGAGCCAATTTTCGATTTCGACTTCGGTGATAGACTCACCCGGACTGGGAACCTTAATCTCTACTATCATACAATCACGATTGTCAATTATGAATGAAAGAATTTTTAAAATTGGTTACAAAGTTAGGAAATAGGATTCAGATATTCATAGAAATTTTTCTAAAAAGAAATATCCTATCCTTATTCTTCTCTTTGAAACAATCTAAAACCTTGTAGGTTTGGAGGATAGATGTTTTTATCTATTTCTTGTGGAAATATCGGGGGATATTTTTCATATCAGAATAGCCCAAGCCGCTCTTTTCGTGAGGCTAGTCCTATTTGTTCTTTGAGGGGTTAAAACTGCTTGGAATTAAGGAAAATCGTTTGCCCCTCTAAGCTCATCCAATAGAGTTTTCTTTCTTTCTTGTCAAACCTTAGGGCGAAGGCATTCTCTTCTGTTTTTTTATCGCTAAAATATACCCCCCCATCTTGAAGCTGCATATACCAATTATCAGAGCCTTCTATAAAGGTTAGCCCAAAAGGGTATTCCGGTAATTTTATTTTTTTACCACTTGCCGGATATTGTAGTGTATAATCATAGGTGTACTCTGCTTCATTTTTAATGGCTTCGGTAACGTAATAGAACTTGTCATTCCCGTCAAATCCACTGGTTACTATGTCTGGAGTTCCTTCGATTTTCCATTTACCATTTTCTTCATATAGAAGAGTATTAGAGGTATTAGCGTTAATTTGAAAGCTCATTGCCGTATTTGCTGCGTTAGAGGTAGGGTAAGCAGAGAGATAAAAAGGTATCTCTTCTTCCGTCTCTTGGAGAGGGAGATTGGTAGGAAGTTGGAAAGGTCCCTTTTGTTCCCCATTGCTAAAATGGAGATAGACTTGATTATTTGCACCTCCACTCAACCAACCAAAACATTTTTTGTTTTTATTGTAATGGAGAGAGCCTGATGCAATGTGTTGATAGCTTTCACTTTTTTTGCCGTCCGAAAACTCAATATAACTTTCATTATTGCCTACTACTTCTAATGCCCATGATGTACCCTCTGGATTTATGGAGAAGGTAGTGGCTTCTGAGGGTACTTTTTTCTCTTTTCCATTTAAAACCATAAACATTTGCCCTGATTTAAGACAAAGCAGCCCATAGCCATTCCCATTATCCGAGTATAAAAACTGGCGGGTTTCGCAGGGACCGTATTTAGTATCATTACTGAAATAATATTCATTGTAGAAAATATCACCGGTTGTATAGGTGGTAGAAATTCGTGCCGAAGCACTCCCCTTGGGGGCAAAAATGACATATTCAGGTTTTTTACTGTGTATAGGTTTGCCTCCTTTAAATTGAATTGTAGTTGAGGATTGGTCGCTCTTGGCATCGTAGCGGTCAGCAGTAATAACCCATTCACTATTGTCATCAGAGAAGGTTACATTCCCAAATCCTTTAAAAGGTCCTTCCATCTTACCGACATTAAACAATACATAGCTTTCCGCATTATCATAATCTTCGGGGTTCCCTTTGGTAAGAACCATGGCTGAATAGCGTCCGTCCGTGGAATAACAATTTACTATTGGGTCAATATAGGGCCCATAAGTTTTTTGGTTAGTTATCGCATAAAAATTTGGTAGCGGGTTCTCACTTTGCCCGGGAGACTCCATGTCTGCCCTTTCTACTAAAAGTATGTAGCCGTCAGCAGCATTCGTGATTCCCATTCCACATTCCATTTCTTTGATTTTCTCTCCTTGCTTGAGCGTATATATTCTTTGTTTATTTTGTGCAGAAGCATTTACAAATGCGAGGCAGAGCAAAAGGACATAAGTTACATTTTTTTGATACATTTTTACAAGTATTAAAAGGCTATTTTAACAATAAATAAGTTTTCCATTTATTTTTCCACTCCGGATTCCTACTAATATACCATTCTATTAACAAAAGGTTCGGTATCCAACCCAGCCAAGCCACTACTCTATACACGTCCATAGGGGCAGGGTGAAGTAACAGTACAATCAGCCATTTCCAAATCCGTAATGTGATGGCAGAAAAAGTGAGTGCGTAGCTCCGGAGCATAAAGTTTTTATGCGTTTTTATTTGTCCTTTTCTTATGCTAATCCATGCGTTTGCTGTGAAGTATATCCATAAAATACCCAATAAGCAAAAGGCAATTCGAGATGAAAGCCCTCCATTAGCATATAATGCCATGATACAAGCAGCAGGACCGGTTACAAAAATAATATTAAAAACATACAACCGCCCCATAAGCTGGTGAAGGCTCCGGTATTTACGTAACACAATGGAAGAAAATTGTGTAAATCCCGCAATTAATACAACCATTGAGGAGTAAACATGGACAAAAAAGGCTGTTTTCCAATGAATTATCCCGATATATTGCTGTTTAATCCTCAAAAAAGCCACGTCATCAGCAGGGGGCAGATACTGAACCGTTATTCTGAACATCAGCCATGTAAAAAATGCGAGTATCAGATAGGGGGTTATTTTGATGATTTTTGAAAGCATAATTTAAAGGTTAAGAGCAAAATAAGACAAAAAATTTGGATTTATTGCTTCCCTATACTAATTTTGTCAAAAGTTTAATACTTAAATGAATACAAATTTTATTATTCCTAAATTTATCGCGCTCCTCCTCATGCTCGCTGCCCTATTATCTTGTCAGAAAGAAAAACAAGGAAAAGACGAAGATGAATCCGGAGGAAACTCTGTAGTAAAGGAAAACCTTTCTCCTGACCCAGGGAAAACCACAGGGCAAGACGCGCAAGCCCAGTCGGAAACGATGGGTACTTATACCGGTATGTTTCTCCCAATAGATGGTAAGGGACTAGTAAACAAGATTACAATCTCCATTAATTCTCTATCCAACGGAGAGATATTAGGACATAGTATTGTATCGGGAAACAATCGCCCGTTTAAAGGAACTTATTCCCAAACGCAAGGAGGAGTTACTTGTGTGGTTAAGGAACCCGGAGATGATAAATATGACGGTGCATTTGAATTTACGATTCTTAACACTACCGAAAAACTTACCGGAAAATGGATTCCTAATGACTCCAAACTCCAACCCAAATCCTACAACTTAGACAAAAGGAAGTTTCAATATAATACTGAAACAGGACGCTACCCATACGCCTCAACAGGGATACTCGTGGAAGAAGAGGTCGCAAATATGGCAAAGGCAGACCTACGGATGATGCGGAATGAAATTTATGCTCGCCACGGCTATGCCTTCAAGATGAAAGATATGCGCGCTTATTTTGATAATCAGGATTGGTATATGCCTATGAATACTGACATTAGAAACATGCTGACAGAAGTAGAAAAGAAAAATGTAGAACTCATCAAGCGATACGAGAAGTATGCAGCAGAGTATTACGATTCCTTCGGAAGATAATCTCTTTTGATAGCTAACTTATGGGGAGAACCCGCAATTTACCGTAGTGTAAAATTGTGGGTTTTGTTCTTTATTAAGTATAAGCGGGTAAAAAACTAAAAAAATATTTATTAATTAATGTATTGATTAGTAGTGATTTAATTGTATTATTTGCTATTCATTTTTTACTATTCGCTGCTTACTTGGTTTAATTGGTGTTGCGGTTTTTGTGCCGTGTGTGCGCATAAAATTTTCAATTCCCAACCCGAATAGTTTCTAAGTACAAGTATTTAAAACAATTCTTGTAAAATTGTGGTTTGTAGTAATTAAAAAGGTGTATTTTTGTGGTCGTTTGCGAAGATAAAAACAAAGATGTATATATATGGCAAGAGAACTTCAGTTTAGAGAAGCAATTAGAGAAGGAATGTCCGAAGAAATGCGCAGGGATTCCCGTGTGTTTATCATGGGCGAAGAAGTGGCAGAGTACAATGGGGCATACAAAGTAACCGAAGGAATGCTCGCTGAATTTGGGGCAAAAAGAGTCATCGATACTCCAATTGCCGAGTTGGGTTTTGCAGGAATTGGAGTGGGTGCAGCGATGATGGGGCTTAGACCAATTGTAGAGTTTATGACCTTTAATTTTTCCTTAGTTGCTATTGACCAAGTCATCAATAATGCAGCAAAAATATACCAGATGAGTGGCGGACAGTACCATATCCCGATTGTTTTCAGAGGTCCTTCTCAAACGGCAGGGCAACTTGCAGCTACTCACTCCCAAAGTTTTGAGCCTTGGTATGCGAATACACCCGGGTTGAAAGTCGTGAGTGTAAGCACTCCGCGCGATGCCAAAGGACTTATTAAATCCGCAATCCGTGATGAGAATCCCGTTCTTGTCATGGAGTCTGAACAAATGTACGGAATGAAAGGGGAAGTGCCGGAAAGCGACGAATTTATTATCCCTATAGGGTTGGCTGATGTGAAGAAACCCGGCACAGATGTTACAATTATTTCCTATGGTAAAATGGTTCATGTATGCCTAAATGCTTGTAAGGAGTTAGAAAAAGCAGGAATAAATGCAGAAATGATAGACCTCCGTTCTATTCGCCCCATTGATTATAGTACTATTATTGATTCTGTCAAGAAAACAAATCGTTGTGTCATCGTGGAGGAGGCATGGCCGCTTTGCGGGATTTCTACAGAACTCACTTACATGATTCAACGCAAAGCGTTTGATTATTTAGATGCCCCCGTGATTCGTATTACTGGTGCTGATACGCCCTTGCCTTATGCCCCTACTTTAATAGAAGCCTTTTTGCCTAATGTAAAAAAAATTACAGATGCCGTAAATGCGGTACTTTATAGAGCATAATCCCTAATGAATGTAATATGTGTATTGAGCCGCCTCCCTAAAAGGCGGCTTTTGTTTTTTTTATCGCGATACGTAATGTTTAGCTTTACCCGAATATGCTTACCCGATTAAAATAGCCTGTTTTTTAGCCACTCTACATTCTTTCTGTTGGAAAATAGATTTTCAAGAAGCTGTTCCCTTTCTAATACTAGTGCCTTTGGGAAACTTTTGTTTTGAAGGTTCTGAATTGCTGTAATGAAATCGGTGGGATTTTGGCATAATACACAAAGAGATTCTAATCCTGTTTGGGCGGTCATATAATCATTCGCAAGTATCCATCTTCCATTAAAAAGCGCGTTCAATAATTTGAGCTTGATTCCGGTTGCTTGAAAAGTAGGGAGGAGGTGAATATGAGCATGTTTAATCAACGTATTAAGCGTCTCGTCATCAGGACGTTGAACTAATTGAACGTGAGGATAGCGAAGTAGCTCCCGAATAAGGGCATTTCTTGGGTTTGAACCTGCTATAATTAAAGGATATTCTATTACAGAAAATACTTCCTTGAGGAGAAACATCGCTGCTTGATGATTTTCAATTACGGACAAATTCCCGTGATACAAGGCATATTCTCCTCTTCCGGATAGGCCCTTGACAGCGTCAAAAGGATGAAAAGCCGGAAGATATTCAGTATTGGGGTACCTTTGTAGAAAATAATCTGTATCTGCCAGAGAAATAGTAAAAATCTGATTGGCAAGCGTAAGTACGGCTTCAAAATCTTTAATTTTGTTAGCCTCCCAATAAAAATATGCCTTTTGAAGGTAGCGGTATTCCGTTTTGGCAAGTATTTTATAATAGGTGGATTCGTCATTGTGCATTCTTACAAAGCATGGGTACCTTAATGTATTCTTAACAAAGGGAAGAGAGAAACAAGTATGGATACCTTCAAATAAGACCGGAGCTTGAATGGCGGCAAGATTCTTTAGGAGTAGCTCCGAACGCCGTGAATAAGCCATGTAAGGATAGATAAAAGGGAGAGAAGCTAAGACGGAGCGTCTGGGGTAATAATAAACCTTTTCACATAGTTTGGAAAGTACTGGTGAGGGTGAGCGGGCTTCGCTAAAACAATGAAGATAAATTTTGACACCGGATTCAGATAATGCCTTTATCTTATAAAACACCTCTACCACCCCTCCATAGTCAGGGGGGAAAGGTATATCAAAACTAATGATATGAAGCACTTCTTGACTCAATCCTATTTCCGATTCAGGGAGCAAAGTTAATTCAAACTTTTTATTTCACCATTAAGACAAAAGTTTTACCTATTCAGCCTAAAATTTATGGAGAAAAGAAAACGTTTTCTTATTTTTGTTCTTTATATCTTAATAAGAAAAATATTTATGAGAGCATTCCTCTTGCTTTTGTTTGCGGTAGTTAGTAGTGGATTGGTATTCTCTCAGAGTACCGGATATTATTTAGGGATAGGAGGGAGTTATCCCAAACTCCAAGCACTCAATAGCGCATTAACCCAAGCTGGTATTGGTAAATCAGGTATTCCCAAAACAAATATTACGCTGGGCGTATTTCGTCAGTCTGAACGGTTATTTTATGGAGGGGAGTTGTCGATCTTGACGCAAGTCATTCCGAATAGTATAGTAGTTGGGCAAACCACACAAGCATATACCCGTTTTTATCAACTTATTCCCCGATTTGGATTTGCACCAGTAACCTTTGATGACATATATTATTTCTATCCTGCTATCGGAATCGGAGGAGGGATAGGCACCGTAAAAAGAGTAGACAATAGTGTCTCGCCCGCAGAAATCCGAACTTCAAATGTATTGGGTGGGGCATTAGAAGGCTCGCTTAATATGACGATTATTACGCCGATTCCAGGAGATAGGAATAGCAACGTAGTTTTGGGAGTAGGAGGCGGATATCTTTATACCCCCCGAATTGGTGGTAGTTGGTCTTCGGAAAAAATTATAGGAGGTCAAACGATTCCGGTAAGCCCGCAAGGATTCTTTTTTCGACTTTCCATAGGCATGGCTAATAAATAAGTTTTCGTTCTAGTTATTTTTATTACATGAGCGAAATCCGTAGAAGCGCCCTTTAATGTTTACTTTATCTGCTTTTTTATACCAACACTACTAAATAGGAGTATAAGAAAATGATGGATAAAGCTCTTGGTAATATAAGTGGTATAAAGGAAATATCTTTGCGTTAAAAACTGTAAATCGGTGATGATTATTAAGTTATAAGTTAATCAATAGGTGCTACTCACTATTTACATTGTTGTGAGGAGTAATTTTATGCTTTTTTTACGTAGTATGTATTTGTATTACTTATCTTTGTGGTATAGTAATTGTCTTTTGTTTTAAAAAACGGACAATTTATTACTCCAAATTATTTAAATGTTTCATAAATTATGTTTAAGTATAAGTTTGTTATATTAGTAGATGATAATGAGATTTTTAATATTACCCACCAAAAGGTTATTGAACTCAATCAGTTTTCAGAAAAAACCCTTGTCTTTCAATCTGGACAAGAGGCCTTAGATTATCTAAAATTAAATGAAAAAAATATTGAGGAGCTGCCTGAGATTATATTCTTAGATATTAATATGCCCATAATGGACGGGTTTCAGTTTCTGGAAATTTTTGAAAAATATGACGAACTTGTAAGGTCAAGATGCCGAATCATCATGCTTTCTTCTTCTATCAGTCCCAAAGATATAGATAGAGCTGCTAGTAGTATTTATGTAAAAAAGTATTTCAATAAACCCCTTACAGCGCGGTACCTTAACGCAATTACTGTGTAGTTTGTAACTTGCCGCTTATCTTAGAGAAAGAAAATACAAGAAAGAGCTAATCTGCTTTTTAGCACATAAAGTACTCATAATTACTATAATAATTTTTTGTAGTCAGGGAGCGTTATTAATTATCGGGTATTTTGTTTTTATCTCTTCATAGATTGTGATGGGCAGACGGATAATGTCCAATGTGTAAATATTTTAAAAATTAAAATTAAAATATTAAAAACAATTTTTGTTTTATTCTTAACTTTGTGGCGAAATTAATTTTACTAATTGTAATCGTATGAGTGAGCAGATTAAACATGAGTGCGGTATAGGTCTTGTTCGTTTATTGAAACCGTTGGGATATTATTCCAATCCGCTTTGGGGATTAGGTAAAATGTATATCTTGATGGAGAAGATGCGCAATAGAGGGCAAGATGGTGCCGGCTTGGGGTGTGTCAAGCTAAATGTTCCTCCCGGAGTGAGGTATCATGCACGAATCAGAGAGATAGAGTCCCCTCCTCTAAACAATCTGTTTAAAAAAATAGAAGCCCGAAAGAAAGAACTCCGGCTCAAGTTCCCCAATGAAGACACCGATAGTCCGGAATTTCTAAATCGGCACTTTGAATATGCCGGAGAGGTTTATCTCGGACACCTCCGATACGGCACACATAGCTCCAATAGTATTGATGCTTGTCATCCGGTAAGCCGTATTAGTAATTGGAGAAACCGGAGTGTTATGCTTGCCGGTAATTTCAATATGACTAACGTAGATGAGCTGATGACTAAACTGATAGAGTTGGGGCAACATCCGCGA
>CAUJFT010000150.1 GCA_963169475.1 Bacteroidota bacterium
TACCCTTACCCCTTTCTATACTGGCACATCTTATGTTACAGACCACTTGCCATATCCTGTTTCTTACTATGTGCAGCTTACAACTGGTAACGGGTGCAAAGGAACTTTTATACCCGTAAATGGAGTGATGTTTGATGATGAAGATGTAGAAATGATAATGAGTACTCCTCTCGTAATGCTTCCTTCGGCTCCCGTAGATTTCTCTACCCAGACCTCTATAAATTTAGTGGGTTGGAATTGGGATTTTGGAGATGGAAATAGCTCTCTCTTACCGTCTCCATCACACGAGTATCAGTATCCTGACATGCTCACAGTGCATTTGAAGGCTACTGACGAGAACGGTTGTGTTTATAATAAATACAAAACAATAGAAATCAAGAAGGTAGTAACACTCTCCGCTCCTTCGGCATTTACTCCTAACGGGGACGGACACAATGACTACTTCCAAATAGGACATTACAATATCAGTAATTTTGTGATTCAGGTTTACAATCGTTGGGGCGGTTTGGTATATGAATCTTCTGACCCGGCTTTCCAATGGGACGGAAAAGACCTCAAAACGGGCAGAGACCTTCCGGAAGGAGTGTATGTTTTTGTAGTAAAAGGGATTGCCTTTGACGGAAATAAAACCGAAAAATCAGGGACTGTTACCATTGTTCGGTAATGTATATAGTGAGGTAAATAAAAGAATGGCTTCCGGGAGGAAGTCTTTCTTTTTTTAAGAGAAATCTAATGCCAAGCCCGAAAATAGCGATTATTTTCTATCTAATAAGTATAAGTAAATAAAAAACGAATACAATATTTTTAGACAAATATTTGATAATCAATAATTTTATTCTCATAGTTTTTACCGATAAGTACTTACACCCTCCTACAACGTAGTGAATTTTTATATTCATTGTTCCCAAGAGACGAAATGCGGATAGAAAGAAAACCCTATAGGGTGAAAAACCCATTATTATAAGGTATATGATGAGTTTTTACAACCCCAGTCTTTTCAAAGAGGTTTTCTTGCTGATGTCTTTTTTGGATATTGATAGGTTAAAGTGTAAAACAGCATTTTTATAGGCACTACGGAACTTTTCTTTTTCGTTTTTTCTCGCTTTCGATTGCAAAGGCAAAGGTTTATAAGTGAAGTATTCTCGTATCACTTCGTCATAATTAGGTAGATAACCCAAAACGTCTAATAAAGCGATAAGATAAAGTGTCGGAACAAAACGAATATTGGGGTATAACGGAGATAGTGTCCGAATACATTTGTCATCGTCTGTGAAAAACAACCCGATATAACGCTTTTGAGCTTGTGCAATGGCTTCGGCTTCTCCATTATCAACATTTTGTTGGTCTTTTATAAAAGAAAGTACAACACTATCATAAGTTGTGCAAAGTTGCAACCCTTTAGAACCAAGCCGAATACGTGAAAAGTAGTATTCCATTTTTTGTTCTGCCTCTAATTCATACCCTTTCGGAAATGACTGAATCTCGCTTGCAATCGCTTGGGGTATCAAGATGTTGTTGAATAAATTATCTGCTAAGCTAATAAGGTCGCAAGTGTGGATACGGGCAGAAATATTAAATACAGTATTATCAAGAATAGCATCGGGTTTCATTAATCCTTTGAAATTACAGCCAAAACCGCCAAACCTAATCCTATCCCCAACAATGCAATTAAAGCATTATCTAATTCTTTTTGGGCTTTTAATTTTTTGATTTCGTTTTTTTTGTTGTTAATTTCTACCTTATACTGTTCTGTTTTCATTTGCTCCTGTCTTTTTTTTACAATAATTGCTAATATTCTCTCAATTACACTATCCGTAGTTTCCTCTAAAGCATTATGATAAATCTCCGTAAAATGCTCGGTTCCTTTTCCTTTTAAGTTCCTCCTTGTACTATAAATAACGATTATTCTTGATTTATCTTGAAATTTCTGAAAGGCATATTCTATCTCTTGTTTTACAATCGCGCTTAGTTTAGCGGTAGTTGAAAACATAATAACATAGTCTGATGAGGCAATGCGATTTTGAGTTTCTGTATCCAAAATAGTATCTGAATTATATCTATCCGGTAGATACATACGAAATCCATTGACCGCACCAATTGTGTGTAACCTTATTGCAAGGGTTTGTTCGGTAGGAATATTGGGATTATAAGTTATAAAAATTGTTGTTGCTTTCATGTTCCCAACCAAATATAAATTCAAATAAAGATACAAATATACATTTTTGCAACTACCTCACCAACAAGTTTAGAAAAAAAACACGAATAATACAAAGGAAAGTGTATCTACACAATGAAAAACAGCGACATTGGAGCAGACGAGGCATGGGATTGATATTCATGATTTAGCGCAAAAGCACACAAGAAAAACGACCAAAACAGTCATTTGTAGCCATAGTTAGCGTTCAGACATAAAAAGCTTACCCCATATTTCCATAACCATACTAAGGGAAAAATGAGTGTTTTTCCTTACCTAAATACGATAAAAGTGTGTAACATAATATCACATAAATATTAGTAAAAACCGTTAATACTAAACTATTTAGATTGATTTTAGGTTAAAATACCTCGTATCGGTATCCGAATTTGAGTAATAGTAGGCGTACATTTTGTTTTATAATATTAGGAACTATTTATATCTTTATCCCATAATTTAACTTAGTGCGTAAAAATATATGAAATGTTTTTCTACTTTGATTTTAGCCATTTTCCTAACCCTAAATACGCTTAGCGCGGATAATGTATGGCTATTTCTCGATGTGTGCCAGTTTAGCGATATCGATGGGAAACCGTATATTGAAACTTATATTTCGATTGATGGAGGGACTGTTCAATATGTCCGAAACAAAAACAATAAATATCAAGGAACTGCAAATGTTTTGTATTTTCTATATAAACTCAACGGTCAGGATTCTGTACTGATTCAAGGAGATAACTTTAATCTCCTAAGCCTTGAAGCAGAGGATACGCTTGAAGTAACTCGCCGTTCAAAGCCTTTCCGTTATATCAAAAGAACTCCACTTCCCGAAGGGAAATATAGGATTATTACGGAAGCAAAGGATATTCATAGTGTAAAAGAAAAGGCAAAGCCTTCTGTTGCGGTGTATGAATTTGAGATAAAACCTTCATCCGCAGATGATTTCTCGTTTAGCGACATTGAGTTTGTTTCCTCTTTCGCAGCTTCTACAGATGAGAAAAACCCCTTTTTCAAAAATGGGTTTGAGATTATTCCTTTTAACACAAACGGGTTTTATGTAGAAAAAGAACAACTAAATTATTATGTGGAAATGTATCATAGCGATAGACTATTCTCGGAGGCTTATTTTGTAAGAACTCAAATTATGAGAGGAGATAAAATACTCTTTGAGCATTCAAAAACCCATAAAAAACCGGCTTCTGCCTTTGATATTCTTACCGGCTCTTTTAATATCTCCAAACTTCCAACAGATGCTTATGAATTAGTGATTGAGGTGCTTAATGACAAAAATCAAGTAGCAAAGAGAGCCACTCGCCGGTTTGACATCTTGAGACTTCAAAATGACCGCCCACTTGCCTTAGCCAAGGATAATACAGGGATTTTCGATAAATACACCGAGACAGAATTGTCTTACTATATCAAGACCCTAAATTATCTAAGCAATACCTCCGAAATCTCTATGGCAAAATCGTTAGAAACCAAGCAACAAAAAATAGATTATCTATATTCTTTCTGGCAAAAAAGAGTAGAATTTGAAGGAAAGGGGAGCATTCCGATTTTGTGGGATTTGCACACCAAAAAAATAGAATATGCCAATCAAAAATTTAAAGCAACCAATACGGAAGGATGGACTACGGATAGAGGAAGAACCATGGTAAAATACGGTAAACCCAACGCTATAGAAAGTTACCCCGCTGAATCCGGCTTATTGCCCTATGAAATCTGGAGATATGATAGACTTGAAACCCAAAGTGCTATTATTTTTGTGTTTTGTGATACCGACCAAGCCACAGGAACTTACGAATTACTTCACTCTTCTAAATACGGAGAAGTAAAAAATCCCCGTTGGAGAGACTTTATTCAAGGAAATGCACGGGCAAGAAACAAAGCCACTATAGATTACGAAGACAACAATCAGATGATGCTTGACCCTAAGCTCAACCCCAATAGTGGAATTGGAGACCATTAACTCTTCTAAGCAGGGAATAATTATAATAAGATTAAATGACTATTAATCAGTTCATTAATAGATCGCCGTTTTTTTGATTTTTTACTGACTCGTATTTATATTCAAAAACAAAGCCTTCACTCATAAACAATCTGTTTGGAAGCAAAGGCTTTGTTTTTTCTTTGTGCCGCTAAAAAAGCAATTACCCTTTTGATGGATTCCATGAATCCTTAAGTGTTACCGTCTGATTAAATACCAAATGCTCTGGTCTAGTATCCAAGTCAAGACAGAAATAGGCTTTTCGGATAAACTGATAAGATTCTCCTAATTTAGCATTTCTTAGTGCAGGCTCAATATAGGCAGACACAATTTTCAACGAATCCGGATTAATAAAATCCTTAAAGTCCTTGTCGTCATGTCCTCCTGGATTAGGGTCTGTAAACAAACGGTCATACAGACGCACCTCTGCCACAGCGGCATGAGGAATAGAAACCCAATGAATTGTACCTTTTACACTTAGCCCACTATTATCATTTCCACTCCGACTATTTTCTATATATGAAGCATGAACTGCTATAATATTGCCATTATCATCTTTTATCACCTCATTACAAACAATGATATAAGCTCCTTTTAGCCTAACCATTCCCCCCGGATAGAGGCGGAAATATTTTTTAGGAGGGTTCTCCATAAAATCTTCTTTTTCGATGTATAACTCCCGCGAAAAAGGTACTTCTCTTGTGCCATTCTCCGGTGCTTCGGGGTTATTTTCTATGAGTAGCGTTTCGGTCTTGCCTTCTGGATAATTAGAAATAATGAGCTTTATAGGGTCAGTTACCGCCATTACGCGATGCGCCTTCTTATTAAGGTCTTCTCTTACACAATATTCCAATAACTGTACTTCAATGATATTCTCCCTTTTAGCTACCCCTACTCTTGTCGCAAATTCTCGGATACTTTCTGGCGTAAACCCTCTTCTTCTAAGCCCCGAAATTGTGGGCATACGCGGGTCGTCCCAGCTCTTTACATGACCCCCGTTTACCAATTCAAGCAACTTCCGTTTACTCATAATAGTATAGGTTAGGTTTAGTCTCGCAAATTCATATTGACGTGAGGGAAAAATCTCCAAATTTTCAATACACCAATCATATAGCGCGCGGTGAGGCACAAACTCCAACGTACAGATAGAGTGGGTAATTTTCTCTATAGAATCCGACTGCCCGTGTGCAAAGTCATACATCGGATATATACACCAATCGTTCCCTGTTCTGTGGTGAGCGACTCTTTTAATTCGATATAAAACGGGGTCTCTCAAAATCATATTGGGGTGTGTCATATCAATTTTGGCACGGAGTATTCGACTTCCGTCCGAGTGCTTCCCCTCCTTCATTTCTACAAAAAGCCTCCTATTTTCTTCTACACTTCTATCTCTATAAGGACTATTTGTACCCGGCGAAGTAGGAGTCCCTTTTAATGCCGCAATTTCTTCGGGCGTAGAGTCATCTACATAAGCCAAGCCTTTATCTATCAATACCAAAGCCCATTCGTATAACTGCCCAAAATAATCAGAGGCATAATATTCTGCGTCCCACTTAAACCCAAGCCATTGTATATCATTACGGATACTGTCCACGTATTCTGTATCTTCGGTAGAGGGGTTTGTATCATCAAAGCGAAGGTTCGTTTTACCTCCGTACTTTTGCGCTAACCCGAAGTTTAAGCAAATCGCTTTAGAATGTCCAATATGCAGATATCCGTTAGGTTCAGGGGGAAAACGCGTAAGTACTCTCCCTCCATGCGTTCCTTGCTTCAAGTCTTCCTCAACAATTTCTTCGATAAAATTCAGCGGCTTCTTTTCTTCCATTTTTCAACTAATAATCAAATTTTTATACAAAATTACGAAAAATTAACGCCTACTTAGTGAATAAAGTAAAATATTATAATAAAAAAATATTTTTTTGGGGTTTATAAAAAAAAGACTTAGCTTTGTCTTGTTTTTAACTAAAAATGACTTTTGGAGTAGTTTTTTTCACCATATAAATAGTTTTTATATTATGAGCAAATTTAATGAATTGATGGCAGATTACAAAGCCCAGCTTTCCGGTATTGGTGTAACAGCAGATGAGGTGTTGTTGACCGCCGTTGCAAAAGGACTTGGCCCCTCTATCTACAACAAAGATTCTGCGATGGTTTCGTGCAGTGATTCCGCCGAAAGAGAAAGATTAAAGGCTAATTTCCTAATAAAAAAATTAGGAATGACTGATTCGGCAGAGTTAGATGCCGCAATAGAGGACGTTTGCAACCAAGTAGGTTCCTCTGTACGCAATAAATACCGCCCCGTATTTTATTATCTTTTAGTAAAAAAGTTGGGGAAAGAATCTGTTTATGCATAAATAAAGAGTAGAGTTAATAAAAATAGGCTGTCCGAGAAGGGCAGCTTTTTTTATGCAACATTTCTATCAAACAACCTATTTATCAGAAAGGACTTGGATATACTTACACTCATTGACTGGTAAATATTGCCCACTTCTCCGCTTTTATCCCTACAGAATACCAAAATTTTCATCAATACTCCCAAAAAAGTTACCCATGTCTTTCGGGTAGCCTTTATTCTGCATATCAGAAACTTACGCCAAGAGTGCTTACTTGCTCATTGGGTAGATATATCCTATTACAAAATATTCTGATTTATTTTAATTTACTCCTAAGTTTAATTTTATAATCGGATAATTTTATGCCAAAAAATATATAAAATCAAAGTAAGTCAGATAACAATCTTTTTATTGGAATTATTTAACCCTTGTAAGACTTTGATTATAAAGACTTTTACAGAAAAGTCTAAAAATATTACAATATACTACTAAAAATATTTGCATATTAATTATTGTAGTTTTATATTTGCATAAATATTTTAGTAATTTAAAAAAAAATAAAAAAAAGTGGGAAAAAGTGGAAAAAAGTGGAAAAAAGTTGTTAATTTTACACAAAATTTATTGTCACTAATTCTGTTTATATGAAATTGCTTATCGGCGAATATGCTTGTACACTTGACACAAAGGGGAGGTTTCTCCTTCCTTCTGCGTTACGCAAGCAATTGCCGGAAGGTGAACAAACAGAATTTGTGTTGAATAAGGGGTTAGACCACTGTCTCGTATTGTATCCCACAAAGGTTTGGCAAAAAGAATTGACTAATATTCAGTCGCTCAATACCTACGAAAAGGATAACCGTACCTTTATCCGTTTGTTTCTTAGTGGTGCAGCGGAGGTAATATTAGATGCAAGCGACCGTATGTTGATTCCGAAGCCACTCATGGAAAAGGCGAAACTATCCAAGGATATAATTTTGCTGGCTCAATTGGATAGAATCGAAATCTGGGATAAAACGATTTACGAAAATTGGATTGAAGATCCGGACCACAATATAGCCCAGTTAGCGGGGACTGTTATGGGGAAAAATAAGCAATAAATGCTTACATTTCATATAAACTTGAATAGCCTTCTGATTCGGTGTTCATTATAATATAGTATAAAGTATGTATCATATTCCGGTTTTGTTAAAAGAAAGTGTAGAGGGGCTGAATATAAAACCAGATGGGATATATGCAGATGTAACGATGGGTGGAGGCGGACATACGCGGGAAATTCTTTCTCTGTTAGATAAAAAAGGTAAACTTTTTGCCTTTGATAGAGACCCAGAAGCCCATATAAACGCACCGGAAAACGCTAATTTTGAGTTGATTCCGATGGATTTTAAGTTCATTGAAAATGCGATGACGCAAAGAAACATTACCGGGCTTGACGGGATTCTTGCTGATTTGGGGGTCTCCTCTCATCAGTTTGATACCCCCGAGAGAGGATTTAGCTTTCGCTTTGATGCAAAGCTGGATATGAGAATGGACCCGCAACTGCCTTATACTGCTGCGGATATTCTCAACCAGACTTCTCCAGAAGAATTACAAAAAATTTTTTCGCTGTATGGAGAAGTTCCCAATGCCAGAAGGCTCAGTCTCCTCATTGCTGGTAAACGAAAGATTACCCCTATCAATACGACAAAAGAGTTTGAACGGGTAATCGAAGAATGTACCCCCTCAAGAGAAAAAAGCAAATATCTTGCTCAAGTATATCAAGCACTTAGAATTGTAGTAAACCAAGAGCTTGATTCTCTTTTTGGACTGCTTCAGAGTGCCGTAAAGCTGCTAAATCCGGGGGGTCGGCTTTGTATTATCGCTTATCATTCTTTGGAAGACCGGATGGTAAAGCATTTTTTTCGTACCGGAAATACAGAGGATAAAATCGTGAAAGATTTTTATGGAAATATCATTACTCCGTGGGAATTAATCACAAGGAAAGCAATTCAACCTTCTAATGCTGAAATTACGCTCAATCCAAGAGCAAGAAGCGCGAAACTAAGAATTGCCAAAAGAAAATAAATATAAGTTGGTCGGTTTTTATATATTGTAGTCAATGCGTAAAGTGCCACAAGCTCTTGACCCCGCGGAAGACCCCTTTAAGGGCAAAGGGAAAAGCGGTTGGATTTCTATCCAAAAGATAGATGGATACTTGCGTTTTATCCTTTTTCTTTCATTTATCGGGATAATTTATATATGGAA